>DATJUT010000064.1 GCA_035502185.1 Gemmatimonadales bacterium | reverse complement strand
CGTAGCGGTCAGCCGGCACTTTCGCCAGGGACTTCTCGATCACGCGCTGCAGCGCGGGCGACACCGTGGCGCGTATCACGTGCAGCGAGCGCGGCGGCTCCTGCATCTGGCGGGCGAGCACCGCCTGCGCCGAGGGACCGGTGAACGGCGGCTCGCCGCCGAGCATTTCGTACAGCACGCATCCCAGCGCGTAGATGTCCGCCCGCGCATCCAGGTGCGCGGCCCCACCCGCCTGCTCCGGACTCATGTAGGCCGGCGTCCCCACCGCCAGCCCCGCCGTGGTCAGCCGGTCTCCGCCGGCCTGCGAGATCGCCTGGGCGACGCCGAAATCCATCACCACCGCGTGCCCACCCGACAGCATGATGTTCTCGGGCTTGATGTCGCGGTGGACGATGCCGTGCTCGTGCGCGCAGCGCAGCGCCTCCGCCACGTCCTCGGTGATCTTCAGTGCCAGGTCCAACGGCAGCTGCGTCTCGCGCGTCACCCGCGCGCGGAGCGTCTCCCCTTCCACCAGCGGCATCGTGTAGTAGAGCAGGTCGCCTGTCTCTCCGGACTCATGGACAGGGACGATGTTGGGATGCTGCAGCAACGCCGCAATGCTGACTTCGCGGTGGAAGCGCTCCGGGCCCAGCAGATGAGTCAACTCGGGACTCAGCACCTTGACCGCGACTGGCCGGCCCAGGTGCCGGTCGATCGCCCGATACACGGTCGCCATGCCCCCACGTCCCACCTCGCCCTGGACCTCGTAACGGGCCCCGAGCGCGTCCTGGAGGGACGCCCGGACGTCGGTCATGCCGCGCCTCGCTGCAACGCCTTCAGCCGTCCCCGCAACACGGCCTCCAGCGCGCGCCGACCCAGCGCGTGCGCCGCCTGAGCCCGCACCTCAAGACCGTCACGCAGGTACAGCGCGTACGCCATCGGCGCCGCGGCGTCCAAGACGCCCGCCACGGCCAGCGCGTCGGCATAGCGCCCCTTCGCCAGCAGCAGCTGCGCGAGCAGCAGCCGCTCCTCGGCCAGCGGAGCCATCCACTCCCAGGCGAGCTCGCCCATCGTCCCCCGCGGCGTCAGGGACGACAAGATCGCAATCGCCTGCGTCGTGTCGGCGCGCAGCACAGCCAGGCGGGCCGCGAGCGCGCCGTGTGCCAGCGTGTCGGCCCCGTCGCTCTCGCCTACGCGCATCGTGTCGGCCAGGACACCAACGATCTGCTGTAACCGCGCCGCATCGCGCCGCAGCCAGGCGTACATCCCGTGCCACCACAGCCAGCGCGGCCCGCGCCCGTGCAGCGGCGCGCGCGGGCCGCCGAGCGCGGGGTCGCGCAGCGCCGCGGCCGCCTCGCCGTCGGTGCCGACGCCCGCGATGGCATCCACCAGCTGCAGCGTGTGCGCCGCCGGGTGCACGCTGTCCACGCCCCAGGCCAGGAGCCGCCGCACCTCCGGGTACCTGCCCTCCGCGACCAGCACCGACTGCAGGCCGACGAGGGCGACCCAGCGCGTCGTCACCGACTCCCGCGGCGCCGCTGCGAGCGCTGCGCGCAATGCGCGCTCGGCGCACGCCGGCCGGGTCTTGGCGATCCCGTGCGCGACCACCACGACGTCGTAGGCGGCGTCACCGGGACCACGCGCCGCGCGTTCCCAGTCCACGGCATCGGGGCCGTCGCGCACGCACCGCATCATCCACGTGGCCTTGCGCAGCCAGGCGCTGTCCGGCCCCGCCCGCCGCAGCGCCTGGTACAGCGAGTCCGCGCGCGCCGTCCACCCGCGCTGCATCTCGATCTCGCCGAGGTGGTAGAGCGCCGGCGTGAAGCCGGGATCGAGCTGGAGCGCCTGCCGGAAGTCGAGCGCCGCGAGCGAGTCGGGATTCCACCCGCCGAGCAGGAAGTGGTAGTGCAACTCCCCCCGTGCCATCCACGCTTCCGTCCAGTCGGAGTCCCGCGCGATCGCCCGGTCGAATTCCGCGGCGGCGCGGACCGGATCGTTGGCGAGGTACGCGTGCAGGCCGGCGGCGAACGCGCGGTACTTGATCGGCGCACGGCCGGCGTGCCGGAGCGCAACATCGACCAGCGCCACCGATCCGGCCACGTCGTGGTTCCAGTTCGCCGCCGAGGCGCCTTTCACGGCCGCGAGGACCATCGTCGAGTCGATCTCGAGCGCGTGTCGGTAGTGGGCGAGCGCCGACGTGAACTTCCCGTCCCGATAGTCGAGGTCGCCGCTGACCGTCGCCACGACCGCCGCGGGGTCGTGGCCCTGGAGGAGCTGGAGGTCCACCCGCCGCCCGGGCGAGAGGAACCGCGACAGGAGGCCGACCACCGCCCGCAGGCCGAGGTCGGCGATGAAATGCGGCCCGAACATCCCCGCCGCGCTCACCTGCGGCAGCGTCGAGTCGCCCCTCACGTCGAGCAGCTGCACGGCCACCCGCGCGGAGTCTCCGGAGCGCAGCACCCACCCGCCGAGCGCGTAGCGTGCGTGCTGGCCGCGCGCGATCCGGCCCAGGTCCCCGATGGCGATCAGGGTCGGGTCGCGGCGCTGCTCCGGCGTCAGCCAGGTCCACGCATCCACGACCTTGAGCGGCTCCGCGCTCTCGAGAGCCGAATTGAGCAGGGAGCCCAGCGCCACGCCGTCGCTCCGCAGCGCGCTGTCCCCACGGGCCTGGAGCGGAAACACGACGATCTTGAACGCGTCGAGGCGCGGCGGCCTTGGCCAGAGCAGCCA
>DATJUT010000063.1 GCA_035502185.1 Gemmatimonadales bacterium | reverse complement strand
CGTGTTGCCGGCCGAGACGTTGTAGTTGAGGTTCGACAGCACCGACGCGTAGGTCACGTTGTCGGCGAAGTACGCCTCCTGGGCCGTGACCAGGTTCCGAAGGTCGGCCTTCATGCCCGCGATGTAGGCCTTCTCCTTCGTGTTCGCGAACTTCGGAATCGCGATGGCGGCCAGAATGCCGATGATCACCACCACGATCAGAAGCTCGATCAGGGTGAAGCCCTTGGTGCCGCGCACTGGAGACTCCTTTGACGAGAACTCGACTCGTCGTTTGAGGTGACCATCAGGAGCGCAATGACCGGTAGGGGCAACCCCTATGCCGTTCGCCACTGTTCTGACGTAACACGTTGTTCACCAAGGACATGCCGACGGATTGATACTGGAGGAACGAGCTTTGCAGTGGGGTTTCGCCTTGCGTTCTGCAAGGCATGCCGCCGCTCGCAAAGGGCCGGTCAGTGCGGAGTCGAAGCTCCGCGCAGAATCCGCACTGCGTTCAGCGCCGCTCGCGACGCGCTGTCGGGCGGCGAAAGCCGGGCGGCGGAATCCAGGGCGGCGCCGGCGCGAACATTCTCTCCGAAGGCGGCGAGCAGCGACGCCTCGCCGAGCCATCCGCCGAACGCGGAGCCACCGCGCCGGCGGAACGCCGGCCACACGGCGAGCGCGCTGTCCCGCTGGCCGAGCGCCGCGAAGCTCGACGCCAGCGCGCGCGACGCCTCGGCCTGTCGGGGTGCCAGCGCGACCGCGCGACGCGCGTGCTGCAGCGCTGAGGCGGCCGAATCCACGCCGAGGAGCGCCCGGGTCGTCAGCACCTCCATCAGCGCCTGAGGCCCGCTCGCTGCCCCGGACCGCCGCAGGTAGCCGAGCGCCTGACGCGGCCTTCCCGCGTCCAGTGCGGCGCTCGCGGCCTCCGCGATGTCGTTGTAGTCCAGCGGGTAGAGCTCGATCGCGAGGTCGTACTGGTGCAGGGCCGCCGGGAGGGCGCCCATGCGCGCGAGAGCGCGCGCGGCAGCCTGGTGCTGGCGGTAGGACTCGGGATGCGTCTCGAGCCCCCACAGCACCAGATCCCGGTTGCTGCGCCAGATCGGCGCCATGGTGGCGGTGCGCGCGGCGAACGCCACGACCGCGGCCGCGGCGAGCCAGCTCGCCGCTCGACGACCCCAGCGACGCTCCAGTTCCTCGAACCCCGCCGCGACGACGAGGGCGAAGCCGCCCGAGGCCAGGTACAGCGTGCGCTCGGCGATGACCACGCCCGTCGGGAAGAGCAGGTTCGAGGTGGGGAGCCACGCGATGCCGACCAGCAGCAGCCCCACCGCGAGCGCGCGATGCCGGCCCCACGACGCCACCGCCAGCACCACCAGCGCCGCCAGCAGCAGCCCGCCCGCAACGCCAAGCACCGTGAGATGCTCGAGCCGCGGCACGAGCGGCGGCAGGTAGTCCGGCGCCAGGCTGAACGGCCACACCAGCAGCCGCAGCAGCACGAACACGACCGGCAGCATCGTGCTCACGCGCCCGACGGCGCCGAGGCCGAAGAACGTCGGCGCCACCATCGCGAACGAGGCCCCGGCATCCACCGGCCGGCGCAGCAGAAACCAGACGACGGTGACCGCGACGACTGCGGCGTAGTCGCGCCACGGCAGGGGCCGCGCGATCCGCTCCCGCGACGCGAAGTCGTCCAGCGCCAGCAGCGCGACGGCCACCGCCGCATGCTCCTTGCACAGCAGGGCACCGCCCACCGCCGCCACGAGGCCGATCTCGGCCGGCCAGGCCGGACGGCCCTGCTCGAGCCGCCGCCGGACGAGGCGGCCCAGCAGGAGCGCCGCGAGCAGGAGCGCGGCCGCCATCGGCTCCGCGCGGCCCACGAGGTTGGCGACCGCCTCCACGTGCACCGGATGCACGGCGAACACCAGGCCGCCGGCCAGCGCGGCCGGCGCGGGGACGTACAGCGCGAGCAGCAGCACGACCAGGGCCGTGGCGGCAGCGTGCCACGCGATGTTGACGGCGTGCAGCCACACCGGGCTGCCCCCGGAGACCTGCCAATCCACGGCGAAGGAGAGCATCACCAGCGGGCGCCATTGGCCGGCGCCGTTTTCCGGTGGCCAGTAGGCGTGGTGGAAGGCGTGAACGGCCGCACCGACCGAGTGCGCGGCGGGGTTCCGCTCCACGACCGGGCCGTCGTCGAGCGCGAAGCCGTTGCCGAGCGCCGACAGATAGACGAGGGCCGCCGCGGCAGCGGCGAGCCAGGCGGCATGCGCGCGCGTCACGTCGGGTCCAGTCCGCACCGCGCGCCCGGCCGGAGCCGGGCCAGCAGCGCGCGAGGACCAGCGGCAGCGGCCGCGGGCGCCAGGGCGGCCGCCCGCTGGAGGCGGTCCCGCGCCTCATCGCACCGGCCGTCGCTCGCCGCCGCGGAGCCCGCGAGCTGCTGGTAACCCCAGCCCCCCGGAACCAGGAAGACCGCGCGCCGCGCCAGAGCGAGCGCCTGGCGGGGCTGGCCCGACGCCAGGTACGCCTGCTCGGTCACGACGAGAAGCGGCACGGCCTCCGGGAACCGTCGCAGCGCAGCGGCGCCGGCCCGCGCCGCCGAGTCCGGCTGCCCACCCTTCAGGAGCGCGAACACCCCGCGTACGGCGGCATCGCTGCGCGTCGTATCGACGCGGTAACTCGCGAGCAGCAAGCGCGACGCGGGCGCGAACACGCCCGCCTCGAGGTACTGCTCGCCCAGCTCCTGCAGCACCGCCGGATCGGACGGATAGATCCGGATGGCGGTCAGCATCTCGCGCTCGCCGTCGGCGCGCCTCCCCTGCCGGAACGCCTCCGCGCCCAGCGCCCAGTGGGTCCGGTACGACTCGGGCGCGTCCCGGACCAGGGCCGCGAGAAACCGCTGCTCGTCACGCCAGACCGGGATGCGTTCGATGGTCCGCGCCGCGAGCAACGCCAGGATGGTCGCCGTCACCGGCCAGGTGTAGCGCCCGCGGGGCGCCGCCTCCCACAGGGCACCGACCGCGATCGCCGCTCCCACCGACGGCAGGTAGGCGAGCCGCTCGGCCAGGAGGACGCCCGTCGGCACGACCACGTTGGCCGCCAGCGAAGCCGTGACCAGGCCGAAGACGAACCCTACCGTCACGCCCGGAAGGCGGCGCCGCACCTTCCAGGCGGCGAGCGCGGCCAGCGCCACGGCCACGAGTCCTGCCACCTGCGCAAGACCGAGCCGCGCGCTGGGCACGAACACGTCCGGCAGGTAGTCGGCCGACAGGTGGACGGGCCAGATCAGCCAGCGCAACCACACCAGCGCGGCGGGCGCCATGACGAGCGCGCGGCCCACGGGCGACTCGCCCTCGATGCCGGATGCCACGGCGCCGCCGCCGAACTCGGGTCCGAGGGCGTGCGCGCGCGCCGCCAGGTAGCCCAAGGCGAGCGTCACGACCGCGGCCAGCAGGAACGCGTGGCTCCGGAGCGCACCGCCCACCGGCCGCCCCTCCCGGCGCGCCTGCCAGGCGTCGCCGAGGAGCAGCACCGCGGGGAGCGTGATGGCGTTCTCTTTCGCGCCGAACGCGACGGCCGAGGCCACCAGGACGGCCACCGTCAGCCAGGCGCGCCGGGGACCGCCGCGCACGCCGGCGCCGGCGGCCGAGCCGTCGGCGAGGTATGCCAGCAGCGCGGCGAGGTAGCCGGCCGCGGCCAGCAGCTCGGCGAGGCCGACGCCGTTCGCGACCGCCTCCACGTGCACCGGATGCACCGCGAACCACAGCGCGGCGATCAGCGATCCCGCCGGAGTGAGGACCCGCGCCGCGAGGAACAGCACCAGGGCCACCACGGCGAGATTGACCGCGACGTTGGTCGCGTGGAAGACCGCCGGCTGCCCCTTGCCGGCGGCCCAGTCGAGCGCGAAGGCCAGCGTGGTCGCCGGCCGATAGGCGGTGTTGCGGTAGTCGCTGCCCCAGAACGGCGCCGTGAGGAGGGCCGGCACGCTGTCGAGCGAGTGGATCCGCGTGTCCTTCTCGATGACCTGCACGTCGTCGTAGACGAAACCGTTGAACAGGCTGGTCGCCGACGCCGCCAGGGCGACGGACAGCACGAGCCCCAGCGCTCTAGCGGACGGCACCGGCCTCGACCGGCCTGGCGAGCCTGGTGAACACGGGAGCCCCGCCCTGTGTCGGCGGGGCATAGCGGTACAGGGCGCGATCCGGATAGCGGGCGAACAGGGCGGTGTTCCACGGCCCGAGGTCGCGTGCCCACACCACGTCGCCGTCGAGCGAGGGGCGGTTCAGGTACAGGAACGGCGCGAACGCCAGCATCCCCGCGGAGTCGCGGGCCAACTCGCCGCGGCACGCGGGCGCCAGCGTGCCGGCGGGCTCGAGGCGCAGGTTGGGATCCGGGGTGGCGCCCGTCCTGACGCCCGGCCGGCCGAGCGCCGCGAGGCTGTCCAGCCTCGCGACCAGCGCCGCGCCGCTCGGTCCGCCGACCTGCGCCCGGTCGAGCGCCTGCTCGAGGGTGCAGGCGTCGATCGCCGCATAGAGGCGCGTGGAGCGCGGGGCCGGCACGCCGAGGGCCCACATCCGGACGATCAGCCGCGACCCCCAGCCGTCCGGGATCACCACCACCGCGTGGCTGATGCCGGCGCGCCTCGCGTCGCGGTCGGGATGAAGGTCGAAGACCGGCGTTGCCCGGCGGTATGCCGCGAGTCGGCCGGGCGTCACGGTCACGAGTCCGAGCAGCATCGCGGCGGCGAAGGCGAACACCGCCGCGTGCCCCGAGGTGACCCCCGGCAGAATCTCGCGCCCCGTGCGACGCAGCAGCACCAGCCCACGCGCCACCAGCACGACCAGCCAGGGGACGGCGGTGAACAGGAACCGTGGCCCGTAGAACACGTCGCGGTGCCAGTAGAAGAACAGCAGGCCGACGAGTGCGGCCGCGCCCGCGACGGGCACCGCGTCACGCGCCTCGAGGCGGCGTCGCGCGGCGACGAACGCGACGGCGATCAGGACCAGGATCGGAAACGGTGCGTCGAACAGGTACGCGTCCACCTGGTGGAGATCGATGCTGGTGAGCCCCACCGCCCGCGCCGGCGTGAGCGGGATCCCCCAGGGGACCGGATGAAACCCGAGCGAGTGGTTGGGTCCCCAGAGATAGGTGTACCCCAGCTCGTGCCAGGAGCCCGTGGTGTGCGCGTTGTACCAGAAGAACGGCAACGTCAGCAGGACCCCGGCCACGCCCGCGACCGCCAGCACCGCGATGCGCCGCGGCGGCGGAGCAGCCATCACCAGGATGACGGCGGCCGGCGCCGCCGCCGCCACGGCGTCCAGCGGGCGGACCGCGGCCACCAGGCCCAGCAGCGCGCCCGCGACGAGCCCGGCGCGGCGCCAGTCGCGCCCGGCGGCCGTGGCGCCGGCCGCGGCGAGCATCCCGAGCGCGGCCGCGGGCAGATGGCTCATCTCGCTGCCGGACACCGCCACCACGAACGGGGACAGGCACAGCAGGACGGCGGCCAGCCGGGCCGTGGTCTCACCCGCGCACCAGCGGGCGGTGCGATACGTGCCCGCGACCAGCGCGAAGGCGAGCAGCGGATTGAGCAGCCACCAGGCTCCGGCCGCGAGGCCGGCCGCCAGCACGAGCGACTGGCCGGGCGGGTACTGGGAAAACCAGCGGTCGGGGCCGATGATCATGTGCAGCGTGGCGAAGTTCCCGATCTCTCCGGCCGGAGGCGGCGGCACCCACAGGCGGCCGGCCAGGAAGATCCGCGCCTGGAACAGCTGGGCGAAGCCGTCGACGTTGCGCGGGTTGCCGGCAAACACGGCGAGACACATCGTCAGCGCCGCGCCCGCCAGCACGACCGAGACGGCTGCCACGAACCACGCCGCCGGCGGCCGCGCCGCCAGCCGGCGCCACGCGTGGAGCATGCGCGCCGCCGCCGCACCTCGCGTGAGCACCAGGACGACGGCCGCCCCGCCGCCGACGACGACCGTGCCCCAGAACCAGGCCTGCCAGGCCGTCGCGTAGTACTCCAGCGGCGCGCCCGCCCACCAGGCGCCGGCCGGGATCAGCGACCACGCCGCGGCGAGTGCCACCGCAGCCGGCACCACGATCGAGGGCCAGCGACTCGTCGCGTTCACGGTCCCGCCCGCGCCGGCCCGGCGAGACGGCCCACGAACAGCAGCGGCGTCTCGTCCACCGGCTGGAGCTGAACGCTCGCGCCCGACGCCGCGCCCTCGCCCGGCAGCACGATCGTGAAGGCGCGCGGCGGCTGCGGGATGGGTGAGGGCTCGAAGCGCGAGAACACGATCGCCGAGGCCCGTTGGGCACGCGCGTACCGGACGGTGCGCTCGAACGAGGCGTACGGCAGCACCCGCCAGGGGCGGGACGCCCACAGGGCGACGGCGGGGTGCCAGCTCATCACCACCGAGTCCGGGGGCAGGTGGCGCGCGAGGTATTCGCCGACCACCCGCCGCGCCGTGGCGACCTGCTGAAGCGCCGTGGTCTGCGGCCAGGCGCGCACCAGGTCGCGCGCCGCCGGCTCGACCAGCACGAGCGCGGTTGCAGCCACCAGCGCGGGTCGCGCGCGCTTGCGCCACCCGGCCGGAACCCGGTCGGTGATCCACAGCACGGCCGCGCCGCCGTAGATCGCCGCGAGGACGGCCAGCGGAAGCAGGCTGCGCGGCTCGACGTAGGTGAGCAGAGAGGGCAGGAGGGCGCAGGCGGCAAGCGGGAGCACCCACGCCAACGCTCGCGCGGACCCGACGACGATGCCGGCGAGCGCGAGGGCACCGAGCCACCACGGCACGACCGTCGTCAACCCCCGCCACCACACGAGCGCCGCGCCACGGCGGGCGGGCGGAGCGGTGGCGCGGGCGGAGTCCACGCGAGGCGAGGGCACGCCGGCTGCCGGCGGCGATGCGATGCCGGCGGCGCTCGGCGCCGGCGCGGCCACGGCATTCCGGTGCACGCCCCAGTACTGCGACGCCATCCACTCTCCGGACGCATCGAGGCCGTAGAGCGAGCGCAGGAACGCATCCGGCTCGCCCTGCCAGACGAAGCCCTCGAGCACCTGGCCGCCGGCGCGCGCCCCCTGCACGGCGGACGGCAGCTCCGCGTCGGCGACCGCGGCCGCCTGCACCCGGCCGCTCAGCGCCCAGCGGCCGAGGGTCGCGCGCAGGTAGCCGAGGTAAGGGGCGGTGACGACGACGGCCGCCGCGGCGGCCAGGGCGAGCCGCTTCCAGTCTGGGACCCCGGCGCGCCGCACTGCGAGGACGCCCGCCAGCGCGGCGAAGAGCGCGGCACCGAGCACTGCACCCTCGGCGCGGGTGAGGTAGGCGCCGCCGGCCAGCGCGCCCGTGAGAACCCACCACGGCCAGCGTGCCTCGCAGGCCCGCGCCGCCGAGGCCACGGCGCCGAAGGCGAGCACCAGGAACAGCGGCTCGCTGCCGAAGTAGAGGTTCCAGCTCTCGCCGGGGAAGAACGGCACGAAGCTCATCAGGGCGGGCGTCGCGGCCGTCAGCGCCGCGGCCACCAGCGCGAGCCGGCCGCCACCCACTCGCCGACCCAGCGCCGCCACGGGCAGGACCAGCAGGCTGCCGCAGACGGCGGCCAGCAGCCGGGACGCCCACAGGTCGGGCAGTCCCGTCAACGAGAGCAGCGCCACCAGCACGGGCTGCAGCGGCGAGAGCGCGACGTGGGGCAGACCGTTGAGCGCGAATCCGTGTCCGGCCACGAGGCTCCGCGCCAGCAGCAGATAGTAGCCCTCGTCGTAGACGATGTAGTCGCCCCGGGCCACCAGCAGCACGAGTCGCACGGCCAGTGCCGCCAGGACGACCAGCCACAGCACACGACGCTCGCTCACGCGGCCCTCCCGGGTTTCGCGCCCCGCAGCCTGGCCACCAGCAATCGGAGCGCACGGCCGAAATCGGGCCGCGGATCCTCCAGCAGCGCGGTGAGCCGCGCCACCGGTACCCGGCGGCCACCGTAGGTGCGGCGCCGTGCCCGCAGCACGTGCGGCACCAGCGGCCAGAACTGCAGCCACCCGCGGATGGTGGCGCGCGCCGGCCAGCCGCTGAACAGCGGGTCGAGGAACGGCCAGGTCAGCATGACCGGCCCCCAGGGCACCAGCCGCCGCAGCGGCATGGTCTGGAAGAACAGCAGCAGCGCGTTGCGCACCATGAACACGGCCTTCGGTATGCTGAGCTGCCCGGCCGTGGCGTGCGCGCGGTGCCGCACGACCGCCGCCGGCTCGTACCAGCACGCGAAGCCGGCCAGCTGCGCGCGAATTCCCAGCTCGACGTCCTCGAACCAGGCGAAGAACGCCTCGTCGAAATCACCGATCGCCTCGAACAGCTCGCGGCGGTACGCCGCGGCCCCGGCACAGGCGCACAGAACCTCCCGGCCGCGGTCGAACGGCGGCCCGTCGGGCCGGCCGCGTCCCATGTCGTAGGCGAACAGCCCCATCGCGGCGCCCGCGGAGTCGAGGACGCCGGGGTCGCGCGCCGTCACCATCTTCGACGCTACCGACCCGATCTCGGGCCGGCGGTCCAGCACGGCGACCAGCGCCGCGAGCCACCCGGGATCCGCCTCGGCGTCGTTGTTGAGCAGCATCACGTATTGCCCGCGGGCGGCGCGGACGCCGGCATTGACCGCCACCGCGAACCCCCGGTTCTCCGGAAATTCCACCACCACCACGGCGGGAAACTCGCCCCGCAGCATCTCCACGGTCCCGTCCCGCGACCCGTTGTCCACCACGACGGTCTCGAAGTCGCGGAAGCTCTGCGCCCGCAGGGAATCGAGCGCGGCCTTGAGCAGCGCCCGCCCGTTCCAGGTCGGGATGACCACGCTCGCGCGCGGCGCCGCGGCCGTCACGGCTTGGTGGCCACCAGCACCAGCTCCTCGCCCGCCGGGATGCCGAGTCGGGTGAGCGCCCACTCGGCCAGCTGGAACGCGCGGGCGCGCCGGCCGGCCCAGCCGCCTGGCGGCCGCTGTCCCGGCTCCGGCCAGGCCGCGAGCTTCCCGCGCGCCAGCAGCCACGAGAACTCCGCGTTGCGCACGCTGCTCCTGGCGGTGAGGACGCGCAGGCCCACCCGCGCGGCGAGGCGCCGGAGCGTGGCGCGCGAGAACAGGTGGAGGTGTCGCGGAGGATCGAGCCCGATCCAGGCGACGCCGAGACGGCGCCGACCGAGACTCTCCGTGTTGGGCGTCACGACCACGACCCGTCCGCCGGACCGGGTGACGCGCGCACACTCGCCGAGAAACGCGAGCGGATCGTGTACGTGCTCGATCACGTGGCTCGACGTCACGGCGTCGAAGCGCCCGTCCGCGAAGCGGTGCTCCTCGAGCGTGCCCTCCCGCACGTCGAGGCCGCGCCGCGTGCGCGCCACCTCCACCGCGCGCGGGTCCGGCTCCACGCCCACCACGCGCCAGCCCAGCTCGCGCATCCGCTCGAGGAACGCGCCCCCGCCGCACCCGACGTCGAGCACCTCGCCCCCCGCCACGCGCGGCAGGTACATGACCGAGAATCCCGCGGCCTCGGCGCCCTCGGGACGCGGGACGGCCAGCAGCGCGAGCGCCCGCTGCCAGCGCGCGAGGCCGTCGTCGTAGCCGAACGCGTGGGCCAGATACGCCGCCGGCACCACGCGGGCCAGGCCCCGCGGAGCCGGAGCGGCGAGGGGCAGGGCCAGGTTGAAGGGGTAGTTCTCGTACGCCCTCGCGATGTGCGCCGCTGAATACCGGGGATCGAGAATCAGCAGGCCGCAGCCCGTGCAGCGCGCGAGCGACCACGTCCCCGGCGTTCCGCACAGCCGGTCCGTCAACCCGGCGTATTCGGCCGCGCGCCGCGTCTGTCCGCACACCGGGCAGGGACCGGCCGCTTCGAGCGGCTGCGGCACGGCGGCGGGAGGGCCCGCCATCACCGGCCCCGACGCCACGGCCGAGCCTTGAGCGCCGCCGCCACGGCGGTGCGCTCGCCTGCCCGCAGAACCACGATCCAGCCGAGCGCCGCCGTGCCCACCGCGAGCAGCGCCCCGACGGCGAGCCGCGCTCCGGCACCCGCGCGGCCGGCCGCGTCGAGCCACGCCGCGGGCACGGCGACCGCCAGCACCGCGCCGTACGACGCCAGTCGCCGGACGGAGCCGGCGTGCTCGGCGGCACCGACCAACCGGTGGGCTGCCGCCAGCAGCAGCGCTCCGTCGAGCGTGACGCGGATGGTCCAGGCCGCGGCCGCGCCGGTGATGCCCTGCCAGCGGAGCAGCACCAGCAGCAGCGGGCCGTAGAGGACCAGCTCGCCCAGGTGGAACTTGGCACACACGTCGGGGCGTCCGATGCCCTGGAGCAGCCAGAAGGGTACCATCGCCACCGCGTTGACGGTGACGCCGACCGCGAGCAGCTGCAGGGTCGCGCCGGACCGGGTCGCGAACTCGTCGCCCAGCCACACGCGCAGGACGTCCGGCGCGAGCGCCACGATCAGCACCGCCAGCGGGCCCATGACCAGC
Source organism: Gemmatimonadales bacterium (assembly GCA_035502185.1). Lineage (NCBI taxonomy): Bacteria > Pseudomonadati > Gemmatimonadota > Gemmatimonadia > Gemmatimonadales > Gemmatimonadales bacterium. The sequence goes on along the minus strand of DATJUT010000063.1, from coordinate 107,018 downwards.
GCGATGGCCCGCGCGCCGTCCACCGCCAGCCGCCTCGCCTCCCGCACGTCCGCCGACCGGTCGGCGCTGAACAAGGGGAACAGCGCGCGCATCGCGCTCGAGGGCACCAGCGACAGCCGGGTCACCAGGTCGTACGGCGCGGCGTAGAATCCCACGGCGCGCACGGACAGCACGGCGCCGATGACGAGGCGGTCGGCGTTCACCATCAGCGGCCCGACCACGTTCGAGATCGCGACCCAGCGCCCGTAGCCCAGCAGGGCGCGCACCGCGCCGAGTCGCGGGCCGCCGCTCCGTAACTCCGGCACGGCCCGCAGGCACACCGCCAGCGTCGCCGCGCAGGCGGCAGCCTGCACCGCCGCGATCGTCACGACCACCGGCAGCAGGCGCGTCGTCCACGGCAGCACCATCAGCGGCGCCAGCAGGCCGAGCGCCGCGGTCGGGACCGAAATGAGGGCGACGAGGTCGAACCGCCGGCCGGCTTCGAGCGCCCCCAGCAGCGCCGGCAGCAGCACGACGAAGGGCGCCGCGAGGGCGAGGGCGCGGAACGCCGCCACGGCATCCGCGGTCAGGGCCGGCGGGATCCGGAGCACGTGGCGCACCAGGGGACCCGCGACGGCCAGGAGGCCGAGGCCGCCCGCCACGCCGATCGCGGCCGCCATCAGGGCCACGGTCCAGAAGGTCTCGGCCGCCGCCGCGCCGGGCTCGCTCAGCGCGCGGGCGAGGAAGCGCGTGCTCGCCCGCCCCAGGCCCACGTCGAGGAGCGCCGCGTACGCCAGCACGACGGCGGCCGCGGCCAGCACGCCGTAGCGCTCGATCCCGAAGCCGCGTATCACGGCCGGGACCGTCACCAGCGCGAGCGGCAGCGGCAGGAAGCTCGCCACGAGATTGAGGCTCGCATTGGAGACGACGCCGCGCGCCCGGGCGGCCGGGCGCGGCTCCGGCGTCGCCGCCGCGGGCACCCCGCCTCCCGTCACGGGCGCGGCGCCTCGCCCAGCCGGCGCGCCAGCCCTTTCGGCAGCAGGCCCTCGAGCCTCCCGCACTGGAAGCCGAGCATCCGCACGGCCTCGAAGGCGACGGCGTGCGGCAGCGCCGCCGTTCCGTAGCGCGTGCCGACCCAGCGCAGCTCGCGCGCGAGGTGACCGCCTCCGCCCCGCCAGGCGCCGCCCGCGAGGCCGAGCGCCTGCAGCGAGGAGCCGCTGTCGAAGTTGCGCCGGAACGCGCGCCGGAAGCCCGACCGGTGGCCGTGGTACGCCTCCGCCCGCGGCTCGTAGCGGATCTCGTGACCCGCCCGCAGCACCGCGAGCGCCCAGGCCTGGTCCTCGCTCATCACCACCCCGGGAAACGGAATGGCCGCCCACACCGACCGCCGCACGGCGCCGAAAGCGTTGGAGAACAGCGTCGTCCCCGGCCCGAACGCGGTGCCCAGGTCCGCGCGCGTCAGCCGCCGGGGCCGCCCGGCATAGTTGACCCTCGCCAGGAATTCCTCCTCCGGCGACGCCCCGCGCGGCACCTGCCGCCCGAAGGCGCCCGCGACCGCACCGTCGGCGAACGCGGCGAGCAGCGGTGGCAGCCACGAGTCCCCGGCCGGCTCCACGTCCTGAGTGAGGAACAACAGCACGTCGCCCGTGGCCACGGCCGCCGCCCGGTTCCGCGCGCTCGCGTGGCCGAACGCCGCGCCGCCGAGGTCGAGCACCCGCGCGCCCGCCCCGCGCAGCAGCTCCGCGGTCCCGTCGCGCGAGCCGGAGTCGATGGCGACGATCTCCGCGAGGCCGCGCCCCGTCGCCCGCTCGCGCCCCAGCGACGCGAGCAGGGCCGGCAGCGTCGCCGCGCCGTTCAGCGTCGGGACGATCGCCGATACCCGCGGCGGGCTCACCGCGCCGACCCGACGCCCACCGGGCTCCCCGCGGTCCTCGCGCCGCCCGCACGTTCTCGACCCGAGCCGGGTGTCACCGGCGCGGGTCGTCGCGCAGCACGCTGATGAAGAACGAGCCGAAGACGACCTGCGCACCGACCACGATCAGGCTCAAGCCGAGCAGCGCCGGCCGCACCGCGAACAACTGGCCGCGGCCCGCCCGGAGCCAGCTCTCCAGGATCCAGCCGTTGACGCCGAGGCCGGCCGCGGCCAGTGCGAGGCCCACCAGCAACCCGCGCTCGAGCGTGAAGTGGCGGTCCAGCCACGCGACCCACCGGTCGCCGGGGACGGCGAGCTCGCCTCCCCCGTACGACTTGGCCGCCAGCCCGAGCACGACGAGCTGCACGCCCAGCACCGCCAGGGCGCTCGCGACGAACATGAAGTGGTAGTCGAACAGCAGCCCGCCGATCTGGAGCGGCCCCGGCAGCAGCGCGAGCAGCGCCGCCAGGCCCGCCACCAGCGCCGCGAGGCCGGGCACGAGGAACAGCGGCGTCGGCGAGAGCAGCAGCATGAAGCGGAGGTGTCGCCACCCGTCCCGGAAGCTCCGCAGCTTCGACTCGCCGCTGCGCGGATAGTACGTGATCGGAATCTCGCCCACCGCCAGGCCGTGGCGGAGCGCCAGCGCCACCATCTCGGAGGCGAACTCCATGCCGCTGGTGCGCAGGCGCATCCGCGCGCTCGCGTCCCGGGTCATCGCCCTGAGGCCGCAGTGGGCGTCCGACACGCGGCGGCCGAAGAACAGGCTCAGGATCCCCGAGAGCACCGGGTTCCCGACGTAGCGGTGCAGCCACGGCATCGCGCCGGGCAGGATGCGCCCCTTGAACCGGGAGCCGAGGACCACGTCGCTGCCGGCCTTGAGGGCCGCCACGAACTCCGGCACCGACGCGAAATCGTAGGTGTCGTCCGCGTCGCCGAGCACCAGCAGGTCCCCCCGGGCCGCCTCCAGGCCGGCGAGATACGCCGCCCCGTAGCCGCGGACCGGCGCGGCCACCACCCGCGCGCCGGCGGCCTCGGCCAGCGCGGGCGATCCGTCGTCCGAGCCGTTGTCGGCCACCACGACCTCGCCGGAGAGCCCGGCCAGCTCCATGGCCCGGCGCGCCTTCGCGACGCAGCGTGCGACGGTGGCCGCCTCGTTCAGGCAGGGCATGATCACCGAGACGTCCGGCCGCGGTCCGCTCACGGCGACGCGCCGCCCGCGGGCCGCGCCGGGCCGCTGCGATCCACGGCGAACGCCATCGCGCTCGCGGGCGGCGGCCACAGGCGCGCCACGTGGAGGTAGCCCGGGTAGCGTCCCAGCAGCTGGCTGATCGTGGGCGCCGCATCCGACCCTGCGCTGCCCAGCAGCACGTAGCTCACGCGGGCGCGGTCGAGCCACGCCTTCAGCGTATCCGGGCCCAGGCTCTCGTCGGAGCGCCCGCGGTATCGCCACACGTACGAGGGAACGGCGCGGCGGCCGGTGTAGAGCCATAGCAGCGCTTCGTCCTCTCCCGCCACCACCGCGTCCGGCGGCGTCTGGTCGCGCACCCACGGCAGCAGCTCCGAGACGGTGGCGGAGATCCCGCGCCCGAGCCCGGTCGCGTCGCCCCGGACGTAGCCGCGGACCTGGTAGAACGCATAGCCGGCGACGACCGCCACCACGGTCGCCGCGACGGCCCACCGCCCCACGGCGCGGACCGGCGGCGCGGCCGACCTGGCCCGCTCCGCGACCTGCAGCGCGCCCGCGAAGAACGCGACGGCCAGCAACGGCCAGGCGGCCCACACGAACCGGTCGGGGCCGTACGGCCAGACGAGGACGACCGCGCCGTAGGCCAGCAGCGTCCAGCCCAGCGCCGCGGCCCGCCGCAGCAGCGGACCGAAGCCGGCCGCCACGAGCGCCAGCGCCGGCACGCCCAGGAAGAGCCGCAGCCACCCGCGGAACGGCGCCAGCGCGACCGCGCCGATCGGCCGCAAGAGGTCGCCGACGTTCGCCGGCGAGAACGCGGACCAACCGGCCTGCGCCATCAGGTCCCCGTAGGTGCCGTAGCCCGCCACCAGCGCCGGGTCCACGCCGCCGCGGTGCCGCGCGACCCACGCCAGCCACGGCACCAGCCACAGCGCCGAGACCCCCAGCGCCACCAGCGCCGCGCGCGGACGCCGCGCCAGGACCAGCGAGAGCGGGACGGCGGCCACGACCGTGATGCCCAGCGACCGCGCCAGCGCCGCCGCGCCCGCCAAGAACCCCGCGAGGCCCGCGAGCAGCCACGCCTCCCGCCGGCCGTCCGCCTCACGCGCGGCGTCGCCGGCCCAGCAGGCCGCCACCAGCGCCACCAGGAACAGCGGCTCGGCGAACAGCGCGGTCGCGACGGTCACCAGCGGCAGTGCGGTGGCGGTGGCCGCCACGAGCACGGCGACCCGCCACGGCCGCGCCGCGCTGCGCCCGCTGAGGTAGAGCACCAGCAACCCCGAGCCGAGGCCGAGCAGCACTGCGTTCGCCGCCTTGAACACGGCCACGTTGGCGGGGAACGACGGCGCCAGCTTCCACAGTCCCGCGAGAAACAGGGGATAGAGGAACGGATAGTGCACGCCCGCCGGCGCGCCCGGCAGGTAGAGGAGGTGGTAGCCGTGCCCCTCGGCGAGGGCCCTGGCCAGCGAGAGGTAGATCCCGTCGTCGTAAAACACGCCGACCAGGGAGGTCGTGAGGTTGAGCGCGACGACGGCCCCGACGGCGAGCGCCGCGGCCGCCGCCCACACCGCACGCTCCCTCACCGGGCCGCCGTCACGGCGCCTCTTCGTACCGCGCCAGCTTCCGGTACAGGGTCGACGGGTCGATGCCCAGCACCTCCGCAGCGCGGCTCTTGTTCCCGCCCTCGCGCTCCAGCACCCACAGCACGTATGCGCGCTCGACCACGTCCAGCGTCGGGTTGGCGGCCGGGCGCTCGGCGACCAGGGCCGGCGCCCGCTGCTCCGTGACCCGCGCCGGCAGGCCCTGGACCGTGATGGTATCACCCTTGCTCAGCGTGCAGGCGCGCTCCAGCGCGTTCTCCAGCTCGCGCACGTTGCCCGGCCACTCGTAGGCGAGGATCGCCTCCATCGCGTCGGGGCCGAGCGTGCGCGGCGCCTCGTGACGCTCCTGGGCCATGCGCCGCAGGAACGCGTCCGCCAGCAGCGGGATGTCGTCCCGGCGGTCCCTGAGGGGCGGCAGGTGGAGCGCGATGACGTTGAGCCGGTAGTAGAGATCGGACCGGAACCGGCCCTGCTTCATGTCGTCTTCCAGGTCGCGGTTCGTGGCCGCGATGATCCGCACGTCGACCGGCACCGGCTGGGTGCCCCCCACCGGAATGGCCTCGCGCTCCTGCAGCACCCGCAGCAGCTTGACCTGCGTGGCCGGCGTCGTCTCGCCGATCTCGTCGAGGAAGAACGAGCCGCCGGCCGCGGCGGCGAACAGCCCCTCGTGGTCCCGCACCGCCCCGGTGAACGACCCCTTCACGTGGCCGAACAGCTCCGACTCGAGGATGCCCTCCGGCAGCGCGCCGCAGTTGATCGAGAAGAACGCGCCCCGGGCCCGGCTGGAGAGCGCATGGATGAACCGCGCCACCACCTCCTTGCCGGTGCCGCTCTCGCCCTGGATCAGGACCGTGCTGTCGGTCGGCGCCACCGTCTCCGCCATGCGCAGCACGTCGCGGAACACCTTCGAGACACCGATGGGCTTGACGGCCTGCGCGCCCTCGCGGCGCTGAATCTCCTGCTTGAGCACCCGGTTCTCGGCCTTGAGCTTGCGGTGCTCGAGCGCGCGCCGGCAGATCGCGACCAGCTCGTCGTTGTCGAACGGCTTCTGGATGTAGTGGAACGCGCCGCGGTTGATCGCCTCGATCGCCGTCTTCAGCTCGGCTTGCGCCGTCATCAGCACCACCGGCACGTCCGCGTCGCGGCCGCGGGCCGCGCTGAGGATGTCGATGCCGTTGACCGTCGGCATCCGGATGTCCGTCAGCACGAGGTCGGGCGCCTGTCCCTCCAGCGCCTCGAGACCGGCCGGCCCGCCCTGCGCGACCAGGACCTCGAATCCCTCGTTCTTGAACAGAATGCGCAGCGAGTCGAGGATCGCCGACTCGTCGTCCACGATCAGCACCGCAGGCCGTTCGCTCACGCGTCCTCCTCCGCATCGAACCGTGCCGGCAGGAACACCGTGAAGGTGGTGCCGTGGCCGCGCAGCGAGTCGCAGAAGATCAGGCCCCGGTGCGCCTGCACGGCGCGCTGCACGATCGCGAGCCCGAGCCCCGTCCCGCCGACCCGGCCGGTGACGAACGGCTCGAACAGGCGCGGCAGGATGTCGGGCGCGATGCCCGGGCCCGTGTCCGAGACCGCCAGCAGGCGCGGGGACTCCATCGTCACCCCGCCCGGCAGGTCGCCGGGCGCGGCCGGCGCCACGCGCACCCGGACGTCGGCCGGCCCGGGGGCGGCCTGCACCGCGTTCAGCACCAGGTTGAACACCACCCGGTGCAGCAGGTCCTCGTCGCCCTCGACCAGCACCGGGCCGTCGGCCACGTCGAGGGCGATGGCGGCGACGGGCGAGCAGTCGGGGTGCTGGCGCGCCAGGCGGATCCCGTGCTCGGCGACCGACACCAGGTCGAGCCGCGCCGAGCGCGTCACCCGCACCCGGGAGAAGTCCAGGAACTCGGTGAGCAGCGCCGACAGCCGGTCGCTCTCGCGCACGATCAGGCCCGCCAGCACGCGCTCGTCCGCGCCCGGGGGCGCGAGGCGCGAGAGCTGCACCACCGCGCTGCGGATCGAGGCCAGCGGGTTCTTGATCTCGTGCGCCAGCGAGGCCGAGAGCTCCGCCACCGCCTCCAGCCGCTCGGTCCTCAGCCGCAGCTCCTCCACCCGGCGCGCGTCGGAGATGTCCTGGAAGATCACCGTGGCCGAGGGCGGCACCCCCTCGGCTGCGCGCACGGCCGTGGTGGTGAACCCGACCGGGAAGTTGCGGCCGTTGCCGGCCACCTCCGCCACCGTCCGCACCACCCGCCGGCCCTCGCGCGCCGTGCGCCGCATCGCGTCGGCCAGGGTCGGCGCCACCTGGTCCATCCGCTCGAGCACGGGCTGGCCCAGCAGCTCGGTGAGCGGCAGCCCGAGCAGCACCTCGGCCGTGGGGTTCGCGTACACCAGGCTGCCGTCGCCCTCGACCGTGATCACGCCGGCGCCGATGTGCCGCAGGATGTCCGCCGCCTGGAGCCGCACGCGCCGCAGCTCCGCCTCGAGCGTCTCGTGAGCGGCGCCCGCCACGCGCACCCGGCTCGCCAGGTAGCCGGTGGCGCCCGCGACCAGCCAGAACACCGCCACCTGCAGCAGCACCGCCGCCGACAGCTCGCCGCCCACGATCACGTCGGCCGTGTAGACGATCCCGGCGAGCAGCGCCACCAGCAGGCCGTTGGCGAGCGGCATCAGCACGGTGTAGAACGCGATGACCAGGATGTAGAGCGCGGCGAAGTAGGAGTACGGCCCGCTGATGTGGGACACCGCCGTGACCAGCGCCACGTCGAAGACCGCCTGCCCGTACAGGCCGGCCTGGCCGAAGTCCCGGAGGCGCACGTGGGTGTACCAGAACGACACCCCGGTCACGGCCAGCGCCAAGGTGACCGACACGGAGGCCACCAGCAGCGCGGTGAGGTCGGAGCTCCACCAGGCGAGGGCGGCGGCCAGGAACACGGCCAGGGCCACCGAGACCCGGCCGATGTACAGCCACTGCAGCAGCGTGCGGGCGGGCGGCACCACGCCGGGGGCGGGGCGCACCCTCGAAGCCGCGGCCGGCGATGGGACGGTCACGGCGCCCAAAGTAGGGGGAGTATTGCAGAATGCAAGAACGACGGCGGGCGGGTCAGTTGCGAGACGCCGAGTGGCGAGCGGTTACGAGTCCGGAAGACTGCAGGGGCCAGTCCAGTTGTCCGTAGAGACACCCGGCCTGGCCCCTCACGCCTCTCATCTCACCACCACTCGCAGCTCGGCGTCTCGCAACTGCTCTGCGCTCCGCCCCCTGCCGGCTCGTAACTCTACTGCACCGCCCCGATCATGCCGAAGATCGGCAGGTACATGGCCACGATCATGCCGCCCACCACGACGCCGAGGAGCACGATCATCACGGGCTCCATGAGGGAGAGCAGCGCCTCGACCGCGGCGTCGACCTCCTCGTCGTAGAAGTCGGCGATCTTGCTCAGCATCTCGTCCAGGCCGCCGGTCTGCTCGCCGACGGCGATCATCGAGATCACCATGGGCGGGAACACCTTCGACTTCTGCAGCGGCGCCGCGATCGTCTCGCCGCCGGCGATCGACGCCCGCGACTCCATCACGGCGTCGTGAATGACCCGGTTGCCGGCCGTCTTGGCCGTGATCTCCAAGCCGTCGAGGATGGAGACGCCGGACGCGATGAGCGTGCCGAGCGTGCGGGTGAAGCGCGACACGGCCGACTTGCGAATGACGTCGCCCAGGACCGGCATGGCCAGCAGGATCCGGTCCACGTTGAGGCGGCCGGTCGGCGTCGCGTAGTAGCGGCGCACCGCGAACACGACCAGGGCGATCAGGCCGCCCATGAGCCACCAGAAGTGCTTCACGAGGTCCGACGTGCCGATCACGATCCGGGTGGGCAGCGGCAGCTCCATCTTGACGTCGGCGAACATGCTGCGGAACACCGGGATCACGAACACCAGCAGGACGATGACGGCCAGGATGGCGACCGAGAAGATCACCGCCGGGTAGATGGCGGCGCCCTTCACCTTCCGCACCAGGGCGTCGTTCTTCTCCATGAAGGTGGCGAGCCGGAGCAGGATGGTGTCCAGGATGCCGCCGGCCTCGCCCGCGGCCACCATGTTCACGTACAGCTCCGAGAACGCCTTGGGGTGCTTGCGGAGGGCGTCGGCCAGGGTGTGGCCGCTCTCCACGTCGTACACCACGGCGCGGGTCACATCCTTGAGCGCCTTGTTCTCGGTCTGCTCCGACAGGATGTCGAGGGCCTGCACCAGGGGGAGGCCCGAGTTGATCATCGTGGCGAACTGCCGCGTGAAGATGACGATGTCGCGGGTGCTGATCCCCTTGCCGAACGAAAACTTGATGTCGCGCGGCGCCTGCTGGACCTTCACGACGATCATCCGGTTCTTCCGCAGGTGCTGGACGACGTCGTCGTGGCTCGGCAGGTCGATCGAGCCGGACTGCAGCTCCCCGGTCAGGGTCCTGGCAGTGTAGTTGAATACCGGCATCGGTCAGCCTCCTGTGCGCGCGGGGACTTCCGGTGGCGCGATCATCGCTTGAGCCCGCCCGTGAGCGGCCGGTCCTTCGGCGCCATCGCCTTCTCTTCCTCCGCGGGCACCGGCTCGCCGATCATCCGCAGGAACTCGTTCGGCTCGCCCGACACCCGCAGGCACTCCTCCAGCGCCACCTCGCGGTTCATGTACAGCTGGTACAGCGAATCGTTGAGCGTCTGCATGCCGTGCTTCTTGCCGGCCTGCATCGAGGACTGGATCTGGTGGACCTTGTCGTCGCGGATCAGCGCGCGGATGGCCGGCGTGGCCACCAGGATCTCGCACGCCATCACCCGTCCCCGGCCCTTCGCCTTCGGCAGCAGCGTCTGGGTGACGATGCCCTCGAGCACGAAGGCGAGCTGCGCCCGCACCTGCGACTGCTGGTGCGAGGGGAACACGTCGATGATGCGGTTGATCGTCTCCGCCGCCGAGTTGGTGTGCAGCGTCGCGAAGGCGAGGTGGCCCGTCTCGGCGATGGTGAGCCCCGCCTGGATCGTCTCCAGGTCGCGCATCTCGCCGATCAGCACGACGTCCGGGTCCTCGCGCAGCGCGTACTTCAGGGCGCTGGCGAACGACTTGGTGTCCGTGCCCACCTCGCGCTGGTTCACGATGCACTGCTGGTGGCGGTGGATGAACTCGATCGGGTCCTCCACCGTGATGATGTGACCCTTCCACTCCCGGTTGATCTTGTCCACCATCGCGGCCAGCGTGGTGGACTTGCCCGAGCCCGTCGGCCCCGTCACCAGCACCAGGCCCCGCGGCTTCTCGGCGAGCTTGGCGACGATCGCCGGCAGCTGCAGCTGCTCGAACGTCTTGACCTGGAACGGGATCTGCCGGATCACCAGCGACACGCAGCCGCGCTGCTTGAAGGCGTTGCCGCGGAACCGCGCGAGGTTCTGGATGCCGAACGAGAAATCCAGCTCGTCCTCGGTCTCGAAGCGCTTCTTCTGCTGCTCGGTGAGGATCGAGTACGCCAGCTGCAGCGTGTCCTTGGGGTTGAGGATCGCCTCGACCCGGCTGTTGGTGATGTCGCCGTCCACCCGCAGCTTGGGACGCTCGCCGGCGGTGATGTGGAGGTCGGAGGCGTCCTGCTCGATCATCTCCTCGAGCAGGGCGCGGAGGTTGAAGGCGCTGGGCGCCGCCTGGGGATGCGAAGGTGCCGTCACGGTCTAGGCCGCCGCCGTTTCCTTGACCACTTCTTCGAGGGTGGTGATGCCCTTCTTGATCTTGACCAGGCCGTCCATCCGCAGCGTCAGCATGCCTTCCTGCACCGCCTGCTCCGACAGCTCGCTGGTGGACGCGCCCTTGAGAATCATGCGCCGCAGCTCCGGCGAGAGAAACATGACCTCGTACAGCCCGGCTCGGCCCTTGTAGCCGATCCCGCCGCACTGCTCGCAGCCGGTGCCCTTGTAGAACGTGATGCCGGCGAATTCCTGGGTGTCGCCGCCCAGGGCCTTCAGCTCCTCGGGGGCGTAGCGGTGCTCGGTCTTGCAGTTGCTGCAGATGCGCCGCACCAGCCGTTGCGCCACGATCAGGTTCACCGCCGACGCCACGTTGAACGGCTCGATCCCCATGTCCACCATCCGGGTGATGGTCGAGGGCGCGTCGTTGGTGTGCAGCGTCGACAGCACCAGGTGCCCGGTCAGGGCCGCCTTGATCGCGATCCCGCCCGTCTCGATGTCCCGGATCTCCCCCACCATGATGATGTTCGGGTCCTGCCGCAGGAACGCCCGCAGCGCCGCCGCGAACGTCATCCCCACCTCGTTCCGGACCAGGACCTGGTTGATCCCCATCAGGTTGTACTCGACCGGGTCCTCGGCGGTCATGATGTTGACTTCCATCGTGTTGATCCGCGACAGCGCCGAGTAGAGCGTGGTGGTCTTGCCCGAGCCGGTGGGCCCCGTCACCAGCACCATTCCGTACGGATTCAGAATCGCCTTGAGCAGGTCCGCTTCGGCCTTGGGCTCGAACCCGAACTTCGACAGGTCGAGGGTCAGGTTCCCCTTGTCGAGGATCCGCAGGACGATCTTCTCCCCGAACAGCACCGGGAGGGTCGACACGCGGTAGTCGATCACCCGCTTTCCCATCTTGAGCTTGATGCGCCCGTCCTGCGGCACGCGGCGCTCGGCGATGTTCAGCGCCGACATGATCTTGATGCGGCTGGTGAGGGCGGCCTTCAGCTTCAGGGGCGGCTTCATCACCTCGAGCAGGGCGCCGTCGATCCGGTAGCGGACCCGCAACTCGTGCTCGAACGGCTCGATGTGGATGTCGGACGCGCCGCGCTTCACGGCGTCGGTGAGGATCGCGTTGATCAGCTTCACGACCGGCGCGTCATCGGCGCTCGCCGCTCCCTGCTGCTCCTCCTCCTCCTGCTGGGCGACCACCTCCAGCTCGCCCTCCGGTCCCTCCTCCTCCATGTCCTTGAGCAGCGTGTCGAGCTGCGCGTCCACCTCCTCGTAGTACTTGTCCAGCGCCGTCCGCAGCGTGTACTCGCCGGCGATGACGGGGAAGATGTCGTAGCGGGTGATGAACTTGAGGTCGTCGAGGACGCTGAGATTGGTCGGGTCCGCCATCGCCACCGTCAGCGTCCGGCCCTCGCGCTTGAGGGGCAGCACCAGGTGCTTCAGCGCGACGTCGCCGGGGATGAGCTTGATGATCTTGGGGTCGGCTTCGAAGCGCGCCAGGTCCACCGCCGGCATCCGGTACTGGCGGGCGAGCATCTTGGTGATCTCGGTCTCCTGGACGAACCCCATCTTGACCAGGTTGTAGCCGAGTCGCTGGCCGTTCGCCTTCTGCTCCGAGAGGGCCTTCGAGAGCTGGTCCTTGGTGATCAGGCCTTCGCGGATGAGCAGGTCGCCGAGACGATCGCCAGTGGCCGCCAGGGGTGCCGGCATGGTAATGGAGCCGAGTGGATTCGGGGAAACGGCGCTAAACCCGGGATCAGAAGGGAATAGTACGGGTGCTCCCCCCCCTGTCAAGGGATTGTGACGAGGCCCCGGAGCCGTTCGGCGCGCACGCGTCCCAGGCCGGGAACCCGCGCCAAATCAGCGATGTCGCGGAACGGGCCGTGCGCCGTCCGCTCGGCGACGATGCGCGCCGCCAGCACCGCGCCGATGCCCGGCAGACACACCAGATCGGCCGCCGGCGCGCGGTTCAGGTCGGGCGCGCGGACGCATCCGCCGGCCTTGGGCGCTCCGGGCGCCGACCTCGCGGCCGACGTGGCGACCCAGACCGCCGCCGACCCGGAGCCGTCGCCCGCGCTCGGCACGGCACCGTAGCCCGTGCCGCCGACGGGGGCGCCGACCGGCCAGCCGTCCCTCTCCACGGCCGCGGGCGCCACGCCGCCGAAGGTCACGTGCGGCTCGAGGCCGCGCAGCAGACCCGGGCCGATGCCCGTCACCCGCCTCAGGCCCGCCAGCGATCCGAACGGGCCATGCGCCTCGCGCTCGGCGACGATGCGCCGGGCGAGCGCAGGTCCGATGCGCGGCAGCCGCTGCACCTCGTCGGCCGGCGCGCGGTCGACGTCCACGCGCTCCAGCGGCCCGAGGGGCCGGGCCAGCGCCTCCGCCCGCTGCGACTGCGCGGCCTGGCGCACGATGTCGCCGCCGGCCAGCGCGGGGGCCACGGCCGACAGCCCGACCTGCGGCTGTTCGCCGGGCCGCAGAGCGCGGAACGCCGCGCCTGCCGCGGACACCACCGCCAGGAACACCAGGGCGCGGCGCTCGTCGTGCGTGAACATTGCGGCCAAGATGGCCCCGCCGGCGCGGGCACCGGCACCATCCCGCCGCGGCGCGTGCCGAATCAGTGCAGCAGCGCGAGGGCCAGGCGCCCGACCCCGGCCAGCGATGCCTCCGACATCTTGTCCGGCGTGTCCTCCAGGGTGTGGTGCCAGGCGCGGTAGTTCTCGAAGCCGATGACGTCGATGGCCGGAATGCCGGCCTCCAGCAGGGGCACGTGGTCGTCGAGGATCGGGCCGCCGTTGACCGGCCGGAACATGGACCCGAGGTGCAGCTCGGCGGCCGTGCTCCAGACCCGGTCCACGATCTCCGGGGCCCGCTCGACCGACCAGCCCTCCTCGTAGATCACCTGGTTGCGCCCGCCAATCATGTCCCACAGCACGGCGAACAGCGGCCGGTAGCCGGCCGCCGGCAGGTGCTGGGCGAAGTAGCGGGCGCCGATCAGCACGTCCTTCTGGCTGTCGGCCTCGAACGACCCGTAGTCCTCCCCGTCCACGAACAGCAGGTCGACCCCCACCGAGGGGGGCGTCTGCTTGAGCGCATCGGCGACGCCCAGCAGCAGCGCGGTGCCCGACGCGCCGTCGTTGGCGCCCGGAATCGGCAGAGCGCGCTTGGCGGAATCCGGGTCGTTCTCCGCGACCGGGCGTGTGTCCCAGTGCGTGAGATAGAGAATGCGGTTGGGGTCGGCCGGCCGAAACCGGGCCAGGATGTTCTCGAGCCGCAGCGTGTCACCCGCGGCCGTGACGTGGGTGAAGGCCTGGATCTCGACGCTGTCGGCCCGCGAGCGAAGCTCCCGGGCCAGCCAGTCGGCGATCGCCCGATGCCCCGGCAGGCCCGGTGCGCGCGGGCCCGCGGCCACCTGGTAGCGGACCCAGCCCATCGCCTGCACGGCATCGAAGCGCTGCGCCTGGGACTGGCTCCCGTGGCACGCGACGCCGACCGCGGCCGCCAGGGCCACCGCCAGGCGCCTCACCGGGGCTGCCCGGCCTGGAAGTTCACCGTGACCGATGCCGTGAGGACCAGCTGGGCGGTCTTCCGGGCCAGGTACGCATCGTCGTTGATGATGTACCCGACCGACACACCTGCGGAGACGTTGGGCGGCATGTCCGTGTCCATGGTGAGGTTGAACTGCTGGCGCCCCGCGTCGAGAATCGACACGCAGCTGGCGGCATCCACCAGGTTGATGCAGCCCTTGGTGTTGGACGACGAGTAGGCGAGCGACGTGCGGATGTCCGACTTGAGGGGCAACAGCTCGTACGGCGGCCGGAAGGCGAAGGCGACGGTCGCCGACGACTCCGTGCGGTCGTTCTGGGTCTGGCTCCCGGCCTGGTTGGCCAGCGACCGGCTCACGCTGTAGGAGAGGCTGGTCGAGACGTGGCCGGCCCAGGTGAGCGACAGCGACACCGGCCACGACCGCGTCTCCTGGCTGGTGCGCAGCGCGCCGACCGTGCTCGCCGACGCGACGCTCTCGAGCACCAGCGGCGGCTGGACGGTGCTCGAGTTCGTGATCCGCACCGTCGCCGAGGCGCTCACGCTGGACAGGATCTTCGCGATCGCCTTCTGCCGCGGCGTCCACGTCCACCGGCCGGTGACGTCGGGCCAGGAGGTGTTGTTCTGGTCGGTCTCGGACTGGCCGGTGCCGCGCACCGACCAGGTGGACTGGGTGCCGGTGCTGTAGCTGCCCGTGACGGAGAAGCCGAGCGGAAAGCGCAGCCCCGACGAGGCGCGCCACTGCTGCGCCTGCGACGCGCCGACCGCCAGGCGGCCGTCGATGGCGCGGAAGCCGCCCGTGCCCCCGAGGCCGAGCTCGTAGCCCAGCGAGGGATCGAGACCGGCGCGGGAGAACTGCGAGCGCAGGTCCGTGTGGGTGGAGAAGTCGAGGGGCGCCAGCCGGTCCAGCCACGGCAGCAGGCGGGAGGAATCCCCCATCAGCAAGCGCAGGGCGCGCGAGAAATCCAGCGAGCCGCCCAGGTCCGTGGACCGCGCGTTGGTGAACGTGGTCGGCAGGCGGAACGCACCGGCCGTGTCCCCCACCGCCCGCTCGGGGATCCCCCCGTTGGGGTCGCGCGTCAGGCCGAAGCTCGAGGCGCTGGTGAACCGCGGCCGCAGCCAGGTGAACAGGTTCGGCGTGTAGCTCAGGCGCGTGGTCAGAACCCGCTGGCTCTCGAACCCCAGGCCCATCCCGAGGAAGCGCTGCCCCTGCTGGCGCGTGAGCACGCCGAGCGTGGTGCTGTCGCCGTAGTCCTTCAGGTCCCGCGTCGACGTGAGGTTGACGCTGAGCGAGACCGACGACAGCGGCCGCAGATCCACGCCCGCCCCCGCCTGCAGCGACGCCTGCAGCGCGTGGACCGTGGTCGCCAGGGTGTCGCTCACGGTCGCGACCGGCACCGAGAACGTCTGCGCGTCCGAGGTGCTGTGGGTCCAGCCCAGCGAGAAATGGACCGACGCCGGACTCCACCGCAGCCGGGAGCTCTCCACCCCGCGCAGCAGCTCCGAGCGTCCGAACAGCGGAATGGCCCGCAGCAGCCGTGCCAGGAGCAGCGGCATCCAGCGGAAGCCGCGTTCCCCGGGCAGCGCCTGGTAACTGGCCGCGACCACCGCCGACCGCGCGGAGCTCTGCGACAGCTGGGACGTCGCGGTGCCGTTGGTGAGGACGGTGTTCAGGGCGAGGTTGTCCACCAGCCAGCGCTCCCACCACAGCTTCCCGCGGCGCGTGCGCCGGAGTGCGAGGCTGTAGAAGGACTGCGTGGCCTGCGGGTGCCGCAGCCCCACCAGCCCGGACGCCAGCACGTCGGTGCCGCCGAGGTAGTACGGGTCGTCACCGGAACGGTTGACCTGGATCGTCAGGGGCGCCGCGAGGCCCAGGCGCTCGAGGCCGAGCCGGTCGAGGTGCACCGTGGAGCTGAAGGCGAGCTGGTTGCTGGTGGTGTACGTCGGATCCTCGCCCAGCTGGTGGAACTGGGCGTCGCGGCGCGACACCGACAGGTTCATGTCCGCGACGTCGGCGGCCACCACGCGCAGGTTGACGGCGCCCGCGTACCCGGGGTCGTTGACCACCTGCGACAGGCGGATGTCGTCCACCCACAGCTCCGCGCTGTCGGCCGCGAGCCCCGAGTCGCGGACGAAGCCCACCGCCAGCTCGCGCACCTGGGCCAGGTTGGGCGGCGCCACGCCGGGGTCCCGTACGTGGACGATGTAGGTCCGCGCGCTGTCGCACTCGACGTACGCCAGGCTGTCGCCCCCGCAGGTGGATGCGCCCGAGGGCCGCTGGCCCGCGAGGAACCGGCGCTCGATGTCCGCCCGCATCTCCTGCCAGCGGCTGAAGTCCACCACCTTGTCGGGCAGCCAGGTGGTCGTGTCCGCGGAGGCGCGGAACATGTAGAAGTTGTTCTCGTCCTGCCCCACCTTGATGTAGAACGACAGCTGGTGGTTGTTCCAGCCCGCGCCCCGCCCGCGCGCCCACACGTGCAGCTGCCGGTAGCCGAGGAAGTTCCGCTGTCCCTCGGGGAACTGGTAGTACGCCTCGGCCCGCTCCCCCACCCCCACCTGGCTCCCGATCAGCCGCAGGGACCGCTCGTTGATCTGCGTGGAGCCGTACGTCAGGTTCCCCGACTGGGTCGCGCCCTCGTTGCTCACGCCCGGCGGCGGCTGGTAGTGCAGGTCCACGACGTTCTCGGTGCTGACGATGCTCGCCACGACCTCGCCGTGGCCGGTGCCGACGGCCCCGGAGATGCCGGCGATGGGCGTGGTGGCCCGCTTGATCCACGGGGCGCCCACGAGGTTGAGCCGTCCCAGCGCGAAATACAGGCTGGCGTCGGCGGGCCCCTCGGGCGCGACGACGGTCAGCCGCAGCGACCGGATCTGGTGGACGTCGGGAGCCCCGACCTGGAACGTGTCGGCACGGAACGGGATCCGGTACAGCCGCCAGTGGCCGACGACGGAGTCGACGTGCCCGGACTGGTCCACCGGCCCGCCGTCGCGCACGAAGTACTTCGGGTCGCCCAGGTGGAATACGTAGCGGAAGTAGCTCTCGTTCAGCGCCGAGACCAGGCTGTCGAGGTGGCCGTCGCCGTCGAGGTCCTCGGCGTCGGGGAGGCCGTTGCCGCGCGTGCAGCGCGCCTCCGGGTCCCCCCGGTAGGTGACGAAGATCGCCCCCGCGGCGCCGGAGGGATACGTGCACAGCGGCATGTTGTGCACGTAGCTGCCCGTGGTCTGGTCGAAGATGCTGTCCGCCACCGCCCCGAGGATGCCGTTGTCGTTGATCAGCGCGTTCCAGGAGTTGGTCAGCGTGTCGCGCTCGGTGTCGAGCCGCCCCTCGCCGATGCGGCGGCGCCCCGAATAGGTGGTGTCCCCGGTGGGGCTGACGGTGAAGCTCGTCGGCACGAAGTCCACCGCGTCCTCGTACACCCGGCCGAAGTCGAAGACGAGGGAGGCGCCGGCCTGGCGCGCCGGGGAGTTGGGGAGTTCGAACACCCAGAACTCGAGGTACTCGACCCGCGAGAGGTCCACGCCCGTGGCCGACAGCGGGAGCGTGATGGAGCGCCACCGGGGCCCGGGCGTGTGCGGCAGCAGCCAGCGCATCAGGCCGGTGGTCTGGTTGGGCAGGCCGCCGATGGTGTCGGGGTGCAGGCTGAGCCAGAGCACGTTCTCGAGACTGCCCGCCGTGCCCTGGGTGACGATCGTGGGGTCGATGTCCTGGGAGCTGAACTGCAGGTACCCGCCGCCCGTGGTGCGGATCAGGTTCTGCCACACCAGCGGCACCGCGTTCGCGTCCGCGAATCCGCTCACCGGATCGATGCCGGTGCCGGCGAGCCCGTGCGGCGAGGCCGGCCGGCTGCCCTGCTGCCAGGAGCTCTCGGTCAGCGGCAGGAACGTCCCCCCCTCGCCCTCGAAGGTCTCGACCCAGGCCTGGCCGACCTGGTTGGGCGAGGGCCGGGACGTGGCCAGCTCCGCGTCGAGCGTGATCTGCGAGGGCACCTCGGTGCGCACCAGGGGCAGGTGGTTCAGGAGCCGCGTGAGGCCCAGCGGCTCGAAGTGGAAATTGCCGGACACGCCGCCGACGAAGTTGGACGACGGCTCGAAGCCGAGCGGCGGACGGGTGAAGTTCGACTGCTGCTGCTGCAGCAGGCCGAGCACCGTCACCGAGCCGTGGTCGCCGAAGTCGTAGCGCGTCTGGAGGCCGTAGATCGAGGTCGGCGCGATCGCGAAGCCGGGCTGCTCCTCGTACTGAACGTTCACGGTCGCCGGGGTGGCGAACAGCGAGTCCGGGTGCAGGAAGCTGACCTGGCCGACCTCGTAGTTGATCGTGTAGTCCACGTTGCGGACCAGGGTGCGGCCGCCCACCGTCAGCCGCTCGCTCCCCGGCCGCAGCTGCACGGCCCCCAGGTTCAGCGTGCCGGACTGGTCCCCGCCCGAGGCCTGGTAGTGGAGCGCGAGCTGGTAGAGGGGTGTCGGCCCCTGCGTCAGCAGCAGGTAGGTGGGCGTGCGGTACAGGGAGTCGTTGCGGTATTGCGGCGCCAGCACGGTGCTGTCGGCGAACGGCGCGAGGGTCGGGAAGACGACGTAGTAGTCCCGCAGCGGAGCGCCGCCGGCCGGATCGCGCGAGCGCGGGAACAGGCGGTTGAACTGGTCGAACTGGGTCTGGTCGGTCGTCAGGGAGAGCCCGAGCAGCGCCAGGAAGGTGGCGGCCCCGGACGCCGGGCGCTCCGACTGGGCCACGACGATCCTGAGCTGCATCCCGTCGCGCACCACGCTGCCGGTGCCGCCCACCCGATACACGTTGCGCATCATGTACCGGAAGGTCGGCACGTCGGGGCCGCGCTGCGGCTCCTGGATCAGGCGCAGGGTGTCCACGCGGCCGGCGGTCGCCGCGGCAGGGAACGTGCCGATGCTGTCGCCCGCGGCGGTGACGTACGAGACGGCCAGGTAGTCGCCGTTGTCGAGCTGGTTGGTGAGCGCGAACCACAGGCCCGAGGGGTCGAGATAGTAGTCCCGGCCCTCGATCAGCAGCTCCCACGGGAACGGGCCGGCGCGCTGCGGGCTGTCGGGTCGGTCGGCCACGGCGGGGATGCCGCCGTAGCTCTGCTGCGCCGTCGTCACGCCCACGGTGCTGCGGCGGCGGTACACCCGCACCTGGACCACCTGGTCCTGCCGCGGCAGTCCGGCCAGGTTGAGGTTGAGCGCATCCACGCGCGGGTACCCGGGGAGCGTCGCGGGGTCGACCACGAAGAAGAAGCGGTTGGGCTCGTAGTCGCGGTCCATGACCGTCCGGTCCACCGCCTGCAGCGTCTGCTGGCCGACCACGTAACTGCGGCCGCTCACCACGTTGCCGCGCTGCTGGGCGTAGATCCCGCTGAAGTCGATCGGCCCGATCTGGCCGGACGCCTGGAAGCCGAAGTTGTTGGCGGGGATCCCGCCGGTGATGAACTGCGACCCGGGTGCGCGGAAGGTCACGTTCCCGACCTCGACGCGCTGCAGCACTTCGTCCTGGAGGCCCTGGTAGTAGAGCTTGATGTTGTTCGACGCGTCGAACTCGCGCTGGGAGTTGTAGTCCACGTCGAGGTGGACCCGCTGCCCCACGATGCCCCCGGTCCGCACGTCGAACTGCGGATCGAGCCGCGGCGGCGTGACCGCCGACGAGCAGCCGGACGACAGCACGGCGGCGTCGCCGGGCTGGCAGCGGAGGTTCTTGAGGTGGTCGTAGCGCAGCTCGAACCGCGCGTTGAGCACGATCCCGAGGTCGGCGTAACGCTGCAGGACGCTCTGCTGCGGGCGGACCGTCTCCTCCACCGGCGGCGGCGCCAGCACCGCCACGGGGGCCGGCGGCCGCAGGCCGAACAGGGCCGTGCTGTCACCGCCCGCCACGCCGAAGTGCCAGCGCGCCGCCTGCCGCGCGGCCAGGTCCGCGAGCAGCGAGTCGCTCCAGCGCCGGCCCGCCGTGCCCGCGTCCACGCGCGCGGGGAGCAGGTAGCCGAGCGCCGCCGGCCACCGGATGGCGAGCGTGTCCCCGGCGAACCGCGGCGGGCGCAGCCGCGGCAGCGAGTCGGCTTGCTGCGCGTGAGCTCTGGAGGCGGCGAGGACGGCGAGAAGAGTGATCGCGACGGCAATGCGCGTCACGTACGCCCGCACTTTCAGTGGTATTCCTGGGCGGCTACTCGGGGTATTATACGACGACGCCGGAGGCCCCTCAACCCCGATCGGGACACGACTTAGACCGTGAAGCTGCTGTCGCGTTACCTGCTGCGCGAGCACCTCCCGCCGTTCGCGTTCGCCCTGGGGGCGCTCACCGGCCTGATGCTGCTGAACCAGGTCGCCCGGCAGTTCAGCCAGCTGGTTGGCAAGGGGCTCCCCTGGGGCGTGATCCTCGAGGTGTTCGGCCTGTCGGTGCCGTTCATCGTGGCCATGACGCTGCCGATGGCCGTGCTGGTCGCCGTCCTGTACGCGTTCGTGCGCCTGGGCGCGGACAACGAGATCACCGCGCTGCGCGCCAGCGGCGTGAACCTGGTCGCCCTGGTCCGGCCGGTGCTGCTCGCCTCGCTCGGCCTCGCGATCGTCGCCTTCCTGTTCATCGACCAGGTGCTCCCGCCCTCCAATCACAAGCTGAAGACGCTGCTGGTCGACATCGCGCGCAAGCGGCCCACCTTCGAGCTCAAGGAGCAGATGGTCAACGAGGTCATCCCGCAGCAGTTCTTCCTGCGGGCTGGCCGCATCGACCAGTCCACCGACCGGCTCAAGGACGTGCAGATCTACGACCTCAGCAGCGACCAGCGGCGGCGCACGATCTACGCCGACAGCGGCTACATGCGCTTCAACGCCACGCGCACCGACCTGTGGCTGACGCTGTTCGACGGCTACGTGTTCGACCAGGACCGGACCCAGCCGGCCGTGTTCCGGCGGGTGTTCTTCCACACCGACCTCGTGCGCAAGCGCGGCATCTCCAACACGCTGGAGCGGACCGGGGAGGACATCGGCCGGGGCGACCGGGAGATGTCGGTGTGCGAGATGCGCACCGAGCTCGGGCGCCACCTGCTCTCGCTGGCCGCGCTGCGGCGCGAGCGCGAGGCCACGCTCGGCAACGACGTGCGCACCCTGCTCGGCGTGACGCCGCTGCCGCAGGCCGACACGACCGGGATGCGCCCCGAGCGCTCCCTGGAGGTCGCCTCCCTCTACTGCGGCGCGCTCGGCGGCCTGGGCCGCCTGCTGCGGCCGCGCGCCGCGCACGCCCAGCAGCCGCCGCCGCGCCCCGCTCCGGTCCCGGCGGTCCGCCCGCCCGCGGCGTCGCTGCCGGCGGCGGTCGCCGGGTACCGCATCACCATCGCCGACTCCGCCGGCAACCTGCTGCGCCTGCGCCTCGCGGACCTGGACGCGCGCCGGGTCGCGCTGCGGCAGATGGCGGCGCGCTACCAGATCGAGATCCACAAGAAGTTCGCGATCGCCGCGGCGTGCCTGGTGTTCGTCGTGATCGGCGCGCCCGTGGCGCTGCGCTTCCCGCGGGGCGGCGTCGGGCTGGTGATCGGTGCGAGCGTGCTGATCTTCGGGTTCTACTACGTGGGCCTGATCGGCGGGGAGACGCTGGCCGACGCGCTGATCGTGACGCCGTTCTGGGCGATGTGGGGCGCCAACCTGCTGATGACCGCGATCGGTCTCGTCTTCTTCCTGCGCCTCAACCGCCAGCGGGTCGCGGCGCGCGGCGTAAGCTGGCGGGAGCGGATCGCCGTGCTCGGGCGCCGCCGGAAGGCCCGGCGCGCGTGATCCGCGGCGTGCGGGTGCTCGACCGCTACCTGACGGGCGAGTTCCTGAAGATCTTCGCGATCACGGCCCTCGGCTTCCCGGTGCTGACGATCGTCATCGACCTCACCGATCACGTGGACCGCTACATCAGCAAGAACCTCCCGGTGCTGCGCGTCGCGCTCGCCTACCTGGCCGGCGCGCCCGAGCAGGTGTTCTTCATCACCCCGGCGGCGGTGCTGTTCGCCACCGTGTTCTCGGTCGGCGCGCTGGCCCGCCATTCGGAGATCACGGCTGCCAAGGCCTCCGGCATCTCGTTCCACCGGCTGGTGCTGCCGATCTTCGCGCTGGCGGCCGCCGCCAGCGTGTTCGCCTTCTTCCTCGGCGAGTTCGCGCCGCTGGGGCAGGAGCGGCGTGCCACCCTGCTGGGCGAGCGGGAGGTCCGCTCGCAGACCATGCGCTACAACTTCGTCTACCGCGCCGACGGCGGGCGGATGTACACGATCGGATCCCTGTCGGTGCCCGACCGGTCGATGACCGGCGTCCAGATCGAGCGGGAAGGCGCCGTGGACGGCCCCGCGGCCGACTCCTTCCCCGGCTACTACCTCGATGCCCGGACGGCGAGCTTCGCGCCCCGCCTCGGCTGGACGCTCAAGGGCGGCTCGCTGCGGCTGTTCTTCGGCCGCGATCGCGAGGCGGCGTTCGGCTTCGATTCCCTCCGGCAGCGGGCCATGTCCGAGCGGCCGCTCGATTTGCTGGTCGAGCCCAAGGCGCCGGACCAGATGCGCTACGCCGAGCTGGGTCACTACGTGCGCACGGTCGAGCGCGCCGGCGGCGACGCGAACAAGCTGAAGGTCGAGCGGGCCCTCAAGCTCGCCATCCCCTGCACCTGCCTGATCATCGCGCTGTTCGGGGCGCCGCTCGGCGTGGCGGGCGGCCGCAGCGGCGCCGCCTACGGCGTGGCCGTAAGTCTCGCCACCACCATCGTTTTCCTCACCATGGTGCAGATCATGAAGGCCGTCGGCGCCGGGGGTGTCGTGCCGCCCCTGGTGGCGGCGTGGATACCCAATTCGCTGTTCGGGGTATCGGGAGCCCTGCTGTTCGCCAATGCCAGGACTTGAGACATTGGCGTGACTTGACGCTTCGCCCGCCGGGCGGAATGTTCTTTGTGCCCTTTCACCCCCTATCGGCTGCTTCGGCATGCCCGGACGGAATCGCGCTGCACCTCGCTCATCCAATCACCATCAGTCTCGGCGGATGGAGGGAATTGGCATGAAGCTACCTGGCAGGATTTGTCTGCTGACTGCGCTGGTCGCCTTCGCGGGCACGACGGCGCTGCGTGCCCAAGGGGTCACGACGTCGGCGATGACCGGGGTCGTGAGCGACTCGTCGGGCGCCGCCCTCGTGGGGGCCCACGTGGTCGCCGTGCACGGCCCGTCCGGAACCTCGTACGTCGGCACGACGGGAGAGGATGGCCGGTTCACCCTCCCCGGCATGCGCGTCGGTGGGCCGTACAGCGTGAGGGTCGCATACGTCGGCTACCGGCAGCAGGTGCAGGACCGGATCTACCTGCAGCTGGGCGTGACCGCGGACCTGCAGTTCATGCTGACGCCGGTGAGCGTGGAGATCGAGCCCATCACCGTGACCGGGCAGAGCGACCCGATCTTCAGCTCGGCGCGGACCGGAGCGGCGACCGCCGTCCCCACGGCCGCGATCCAGCAGCTGCCGACCGTCACCCGGCGGGTGGAGGACCTCCTCCGGCTGACCCCGCAGTACGAGAACGGGACCAACGGCTAC
The DNA here is from genome assembly GCA_035502185.1 of Gemmatimonadales bacterium. Classification (NCBI taxonomy): domain Bacteria; kingdom Pseudomonadati; phylum Gemmatimonadota; class Gemmatimonadia; order Gemmatimonadales; species Gemmatimonadales bacterium. The sequence continues at coordinate 83,583 of DATJUT010000063.1, read as the reverse complement.
TCGTTCGCGGGCCAGAACAACCTGCTGAACAACATGACGATCGACGGGTCGTACTTCAACAACTCGTTCGGCCTCGCCGGGGAGCCCGGCGACCGCACCGGCGTGGCGGCCATCTCGCTCGACGCGCTCGAGCAGGTCGAGGTGAACGTGGCGCCGTACGACGTGCGCCAGGGCAACTTCGTGGGCGCCGGCGTCAACATGGTCACCCGCAGCGGCACCAACCAGTTCACCGGGTCGCTGTACTACGGCTGGCGGAGCAACAGCCTCGTCGGCACGCAGGCCGGCGCGAACACCTTCAACCCCGGCACCTTCAAGTACCACGACATCGGCGTCAATGTGGGCGGGCCCATCATCCCGAACCGCCTGTTCTTCTTCGCCAGCTACGAGAACGACGCCCAGACCACGCCGGCCACGACCTATACGGCCAACACCGGCACGCAGACCGTGGGCGGCAGCGTCACCCGCGTGCTCGCGTCGGACCTGGACTCGATCAGCAGCTACATGCAGAAGAACTTCAACTTCAACCCCGGCGCGTATCAGGGCTACAGCTTCCAGATCCCGTCCACGCGCTTCCTGACCCGGCTCGACTTCAACCTGAACGACCACAACAAGATCTCGGTGCGGTACAACCTGCTGAACTCGCAGTCGCCGATCCTGATGTCGAACTCGGCGTCGCTGGGGGTCGGCGGCGTGCGCAGCAACCTGAACTCGCTGAACTTCGCGGGCAGCAACTACGCCATCCTCGAGAACATCCGCTCCACCGTGGCCGAGTGGAACTCGACGATCGGCACCAAGATGTCCAACAACTTCATCATCGGGTACACCTCGAACGATGAGAGCCGGTCGAACGTCTCGCCTCCCTGGTTCCCGCTGATCGAGATCCTCAACGGCGGCACGTCGTACACGGCCCTCGGGTTCGAGCCGTTCACGCCCGACAACACGCTCAGGTACCACAGCTTCCAGCTGCAGGACAACTACAACTTCTACCTGCGCAACCAGACGCTGACGTTCGGAGTGAGCTACGAGAAGTATCACTCGCTGAACATCTTCTTCCCGGGCGCGCAGAGCGTGTACGTGTACAACTCGCTCGCGGACTTCTACACCGACCTCAACGACTACCTGGCCAACCCGAACCGCACCACGTCGCCGGTGACGCTGAACACCTTCCAGTACCGGTACGCGAACATCCCCGGCCAGAGCGTGCCCGTCCAGCCGCTGGACGTCCAGTACGCCGGCGTGTACGCGCAGGACCTGTGGCGGCCCACCAGGGACATGACCGTCACGGCGGGCCTGCGGGTCGACGCCCCGTGGTTCGGGAACACCGCCTACGACAACACGCAGGCGGACACGATGCATTTCCGCCTCGGGTTCGGCTGCGCGGCCACGTCGGCGACCTGCCCGACGACGACGTACAACACCGGCAAGCTGCCGTCGGTCAAGCCGGAGTGGTCGCCGCGCCTGGGCCTGAACTGGGACGTGCAGGGCAAGCACACCACGCAGCTGCGCGGCGGCACAGGCCTGTTCGCCGGCCGCCCGGCCTACGTGTGGATCTCGAACCAGATCGGCAACACCGGGGTGCTGACGGGCTTCATTCAGCAGAAGAACACCACCGCCTATCCGTTCAACCCGGATCCGTATCACTATGCGCCGGCCTCCGTCACGGGCGGTCCCGCGGCCAGCTACGAGCTCGCGCTCACCGACCCGAACTTCAAGTTCCCGCAGGTGTGGCGCAGCAACATCGGCATTGACCGGCGCCTGCCCTTCCTCGGGCTCACCGCCAGCGCCGAGTTCCTGTACACCAAGGACGTGAACGGCGTCGCGTACGAGAACGTCAACCTGCCCGCAGCGGACACGACGTTCTCGGGCGTGGACAATCGGCCGCGCTGGTTGAACAACGCGACCCATACCCACGCGAACCAGCTGTACACGGCCGTTTCCGCCGACGCGACGGTGCTGACCAACGAGGGCATCGGCCACTCCTCGGTGCTCACGTTCACGTTGGAGCGCCCCGTCGCCACAGGACTCTATGCCAAGCTGGGCTACAGCTACGGCGTGAGCCGCAACACCGTGGACCCGGGCTCCATCGCCTACGGCTCGTGGAGTGCCAACGCGCAGTCGGCCGACCCCAACAATCCGGGAGCCGGGTACTCCGGCAACATGCAGAAGAACCGGTTCTTTGCGGCCATCACCTACACCCAGAACTTCATCGGGAAGCTGGTGGGGGCGGGGTGGGTCGGGAACACCTCCGTGAGCGTCTACTTCGACGGCCACACCAACGGCAACACCAGCTACGTGTTCGCCGGCGACATGAACGGCGACGGGGTCCGCGGCAACGACCTGATCTGGATCCCGACGACGGACACCAGCCAGATGAATTTCGTGCCGCTGACCGTGGGGTCCGGCGCGGGCGCCGTCACGTACACCCGCCAGCAACAGCAGGCGGCGTGGGAGGCCTTCATCGAGCAGGACTCGTACCTCAGCTCCCACCGCGGCCAGTACGCTCAGCGCAACGCCGTCTTCCTGCCGATGGTCTGGCGTGCCGACCTGAGCATCTCGCAGGACATCGGCCGGGCGATCGCCGGCCAGACCAGCCGGTTCCAGATCCGGCTCGACATGCTGAACTTCACCAACTGGCTGAATCACAACTGGGGCCTCGGGCAGATTTCGACGCTGCCGAGCGCCGGCACTGGCACCGTGGCACCCCTGGTCTTCGTGGGTTCCGACGCCAACGGCGCCCCGACGTACCGGCTGGAGAACATCGGCACGTCGCTGATCACGCACTCGTTCCAGAAGTCGGTGACGACGAACGACGTGTGGCGGTTGAACCTGGGTGTGCGCTACTTGTTCAATTAGCTCGTAGCCTCACCCGTACGGCGAGCCGCCCTCCGCAAGGGGGGCGGCTTCGTTTCGATGAAGGCCGAAGTCCGGGAGCGGGGCAGCGAGACGACACGGGGCTCCGCCCGCGACGCAGCCGGCGCGACGGGGCCCGCTACGCGACGGGCGCCGTGCCCCCGGTGCGGCCGGCCCTGGAGCGCGACCAGAGCCAGTAGGCCGGGAGCCCCGTGAGGATGACGCCGAAGGCGAGCGCCGAGCCGCCGGGGTTCGTCACCAGGGCGTTGCCGAGGATCAGGACCGCGGCCAGGAGGAACAGGATGGGCGGCAGCGGATAGGCCCACACCCGCACCGGACGGTCGGCGGCGGGGAGGCGGCGCCGCAGGACGAACACCGCCGCCGCGCCCAGCGCATAGAACGGCCACAGGGCGAGCACGAACGTGTCGGCCAGCTGCTCGAACGTCCGCGCCAGCACGAAGGCGACCCCGAGTCCGGCCGTGAGCACGATGGCGACGGACGGCGTCCGGAACCGGGGATGGATGCGCGCCACCCCCCGGAAGAACAGCCGGTCGTCCGCCATGGCGAAGAAGATGCGCGGCCCGGTCAGCATCGAGCCCGCGAGACCCCCGAAGGTGGAAACCATCACCACGACCGCCACGAGCCCGACGCCCACGCGGCCCACCAGCAGCTCCGCCGCATCGGCGGCCACCAGCCGCGAGCGGGCCACCTCGCCGATCGGCAGCAGGTAGAGATAGGCCGCGTTCACCAGCAGGTAGATCGCCACGACGGCGCCGGTCCCGAGCAGCAGCGCCCGCGGCAGGTTGCGCTGCGGGTCGCGCACCTCTCCGCTCACGAACGAGACGTCGGCGAACCCGTCGTACGCCCACAGCACGGACACCAGCGCCAGGCCGAACAGCCCCGCCTCGAGCGTCCCTCCGCCGGTCGGCGTCAGGCCGGCGAAGTGCCGGAAGTCGCCGTGCCCGGCCGCGAAGGCCACCAGCACCAGCAGCACCAGCGCGCCGCACTTGGCCGCCGTCGTGGCGTTGAGCACCAACGCGCTCCAACCCACGCCCACGTAGTTGAAGACGGCGGTCACGACGATGGCCGCGGCGGCCAGTGGGTGCACGAGCGGCGCATACTGCGCCAGCTCCGGATTCTTCCCCAGCGAGCGCAGCAGGTACTCCGCGAACACCGTCGAGGTGGCGCCCAGGGCCGAGGCGCGGATCACCAGCAGCTCGGTCCAGCCCAGCAGGAACGCCGGCATGCGGCCGAACCCCTCGCGCACGTAGACGAACAGGCCCCCCGAGCGCGGGTACATCGCCGCCAGCTCGGCGTAGGTCAGGGCGCCGCACAGCGCCAGCACGCCGCCGAGAACCCACACCCCCAGCATGGGGACGGGGGCCGGCACCCGCGCCGCGATCAGCGCCGGCGTGCGGAAGATCCCGCTGCCGATGGTCGAGCCGACGAGCACGGCCACCGCGCTCCACAGCCCGAGGCTCCGGGGCAGGCGCTCGCCCCACGCGTCCCGTTCGGGGCGCGGCACGAGCTTCGGGAACGACTCGGCAGGCACGCGCGAACATAACCCGGCCGCCCGGACCCCCCGCAAGCCTGCGCCCTCCCGCATGTTCGCCGGCGAACATGAGGGGGCGGAAGTCCCGACCGCTCCACGGCTTCCGCCCCCAATGACAGCCGGCGTTCCCGCTGTTACTTTTCACCGCGACTCGACACGACAATCACTCTCAAACGTCCTTTCGCGCGGCCGGCCCCGTTCCGGGGAGGCCTGGATCACGGCGGAGACAGCCTGATGCACTGGTGGTTCCCGGGCAACGCGTCCAGCGTGGGCGGCAAGGTCGACTCGCTGTTCTACGTCATCCTGTACATCACCGGCGCCGTATTCGTCCTGGTCGAGGCGACGCTGCTGGTCTTCCTGGTGCGCTACCGCAAGCGGAGCGGGCGGACGGCGACCTACGTGGAGGGCAGCACCAAGGCCGAGATCGTCTGGACGGCCATCCCCGCAGTCATCCTGGTCACGCTCGCCCTCGTCAGCCAGCCGCTGTGGTCGAAGATCAAGGACGCCGACACGTATCCGCGCGACGCGGCGCATCTCGGCCTCGAGGCGAAGCAGTTCGAGTGGCACGTGACCTACCCGGGCCCCGACGGGAAGCTGGGGACGGACGACGACTTCCTGAAGAAGGACTCGATCCACCTGGTGGTGAACCGCGACTACGTGCTCGAGATGACGGCGCGCGACGTGGTGCACAGCCTGTTCATCCCGGCGTTCCGGCTGAAGCAGGACCTCGTGCCGGGGATGAACATCCGGATGTGGATCCGGCCGACGCGCACCGGGACCTTCGAGCTGGCGTGCTCGGAGCTGTGCGGCCTGGGACACTACCGGATGCGCGGCGTGGTGATCGTGCACTCGCCGCAGGACTACGCGGCCTGGCTGGTGAGCCAGGGCGAGGCCACGGCGGCCGACTCGGCCGCCGCCGCCGCCCCTACTACTAGTGGAAAGGGCGCCCAATGACCGCCGCGGGGACCGCCCTGCCCGGGCACGTGCACGCCGACGACCGGTCGTTCGTCCGCAAGTACGTCTTCTCGACCGACCACAAGATCATCGGCATCCAGTTCCTGTTCCTGAGCCTGTTCTTCCTGCTCGTGGGCGGGCTGCTGGCGATGGGGATCCGCTGGCAGCTCGGCTTCCCGGGCCAGCCGATGCCGCTCGGGGGCTGGCTGCCGGAGGGCGTGGCGCCCGGCGGCGTGGTCTCGCCCAAGACGTACATCGGGCTGGTGACGATGCACGGCACGTTCATGATTTTCTTCGCCGTGATGCCGCTCCTGGTGGGGGTGTTCGCCAACTACCTGATCCCGCTCAAGATCGGCGCGCCGGACATGGCGTTCCCGCGCCTGAACATGTGGTCGTTCTGGCTGATGATCCCCTCGGGCCTGCTGATGCTGGCCAGCCTGTTCGTGCTGGGCGGCATGTCGATCGCGGGGTGGACGGTGTACGCGCCGCTGTCGAACAGCCCCGACTACACCGGCGTGCACCTCGGCCAGCAGCTGTGGTGCCTGAGCATCGTGGTGTTCGGCGCCTCCTCGCTGCTGGGCTCGGTCAACTACATCACCACCGTCATCAACCTCCGCGCGCCGGGGATGACCTGGTTCCGCCTGCCGCTCTCGGTGTGGGCGCTGTTCATCACGGCGGTGCTGGCGATCCTCGCGGTGCCGGTGCTGGCCGGCGCCGTGATCATGCTGTTCTTCGACCAGACCATCGGGACGCACTTCTACCTGCCGGCGGCCGGCGGGCAGCCGCTGATGTGGCAGCACCTGTTCTGGTTCTTCGGGCACCCCGAGGTCTACATCCTCATCCTCCCGGCGATGGGGATCGTCTCGGACGTCATCGCCAACGGCGCCCGGAAGCCGATCTTCGGGTACACCTCGATGGTGTGGGCGATGATCGCCATCGCCTTCCTCGGGTTCATCGTCTGGGGCCATCACATGTTCCAGAGCGGGATGAACCCCACCCTGGCCAGCGCCTTCATGGTCTCGACCATCGTGATCGCGGTCCCCTCGGCCATCAAGGTGTTCAACTGGCTCGGCACGATGTGGCGCGGCAGCATCCACTTCACCACGCCGATGCTGAACGCCATCGCCTTCGTGTCGATGTTCATCATCGGCGGGCTGTCGGGGATCTTCATGGCCTCCACGCCGGTGGACATGTACATCCACGGCACCTACTTCATCGTCGCGCACATCCACTACGTGCTGTTCGGCGGCAGCCTGTTCGCGATCTACGCGGGCGTGTATTTCTGGTTCCCGAAGATGTTCGGCAAGCAGCTCGACGAGCGGCTGGGCAAGGTCCACTTCGCGCTGACCTTCGTCTTCTACAACCTCACCTTCTTCCCGATGCACATCCTCGGCATCGGCGGGGAGATGCGGCGGATCTACGACCCCACCGTGTACGACTACCTCCGACCGATGCAGCCGATCAACGTCTTCATCTCGATCAGCGCGTTCCTGCTGTTCGCCTCGCAGCTGGTGATGGCGTGGAACATCGTCCGCACGCTGGCCCGCGGGAAGCAGGCCGACATCAACCCGTGGCACGACTGCGGGCTCGAGTGGACGGTGCCCTCGCCGCCGCCGCACGGGAACTTCGCGACCACCCCGACCGTTTACCACGGCCCGTACGAGTTCAGCCTGCCGGGCGCGGCGCAGGACTACGTCCCGGTGAACCAGCCGCTTCCCTCCGTTCCGGAGGGCCGTCGATGACCGCCCACGCGGCGACGCACGGGATGGCGGGCGGCGAGCACGCCCAGGGCGCCGTCGGCGTCCACACCCAGAAGCTGGGGATGTGGGTCTTCCTCGTTTCGGAGGTGATGTTCTTCACCGCCCTGATCGGCTCCTACATCATCCTGCGGTGGGGGACGGCGGCCCAGTGGCCGGAGCCGCGCTCCGTGCTGGCCATCCCGGTCACGGCGATCAACACCTTCATCCTGATCTGCTCCAGCGTCTCGATGGTGAAGGCGTACGCCGCCGCCACGCGCGACGACCAGGCCGGCCTCAGGCGCTGGCTGCTGCTCACGGTGCTCGGGGGCGCGACCTTCGTTTCGGTCCAGGCGTTCGAGTACCACCATCTGATCGAGAAGGGCTTCCTGCCCAGCTCCGGGCTGTTCGGCGCCACCTTCTACACGATGACCGGCTTCCACGGGTTCCACGTCACCTGCGGCGTGCTCAGCATGATCTGGGTGACCATCCGGGCGTTCCGCGGCAAGTACGCGGGCGGGAAGTTCCAGGGCATCGAGACCATCGGGCTGTACTGGCACTTCGTGGACCTGGTCTGGATCATCCTGTTCACCATCGTCTATCTCATCTAGGGACCGGCCATGGACGCTGCCGAGCACAAGGCACCGAACTACGTCGCCGTCTGGGGGCTGCTCGCGATCCTGACGATGGTCGAGGTCGCCATCGTGTACTTCCGCCTGCCGCGCCGCCTGATGATCGTCTCGCTGGTCTTCCTGGCGCTGTGGAAGGCGTTGCTCGTGGCCCTCTACTTCATGCACCTCAAGTTCGAGCCCAAGCGCCTGCTGTACGTGGTGCTGGCGCCGCTCCCCCTGGCGGTTATACTCGTGGTGGCCGTCATGCACGGATTCCGGGGACCGTGATCAACTTCCACAAGGTCCTGATCGTCACCGCGATCGTCTTCTGCGCCTTCTTCGCCGCGTGGGGATGGCACGACTACCAGCGGAGCGGCTCGACCTGGAGCCTGGCATCCTCCATCGCCTTCGCCGCCTTCGCCGTCGGCTTCGCCGTCTACCTGAGGTTCCTGCGGAGATTCCTGGGCAAGTGAGCGGGCCGGACCTCCTCGCGTACCGGCCCGGGCTGCACCGCTACGCGGTCGGGGTGGCGTGCGCCACCGCGGTGCTGATCTTCATCGGCGGCCTGGTCACCAGCACCGGCTCCGCGCTGGCCGTGCCCGACTGGCCGTTGTCGTACGGGCAGGTCTTTCCGCGGATGACCGGCGGGGTGCTGTTCGAGCACGGCCACCGGATGGCGGGCGCCACCATCGGCCTGCTGACGATCGTGCTGGCGGTGTGGCTGTGGCGGTCCGAGCCCCGCCGCTGGGTGCGCTGGCTGGGCCTGATCACGCTCACCGCGGTGTCGCTGCAGGGCGTCCTCGGCGGCCTGACGGTGCTGCGGAGGCTGCCGCTGGCCCTCGCCGTGTCGCACGCCGGCCTGGCACAGATCGTCCTGTGCCTCACGGTGACCATCGCCCTGGTGACGTCCGCCGGCTGGATGGAGGCCCCGCCGCGCGCGCCCGACGCCGGCGCGCCGTCGCTTCGTGCCCTGACGCGGGTGGCGGTCGCGGTGGTCTATCTGCAGATCCTGGTCGGGGCCGTGGTGCGCCACTCCGGCGCGGGTCTCGCGGTCCCCGACTTTCCGCTCGCGTTCGGGCGGCTGTGGCCCGCGGCGGGCCTGATGTCCACGCCGGTCGCCTATCAGCTGCTGCACCGCGCCGGCGCGCTGCTGGTGGCGCTGTGCCTGATCTGGACCGTCGCGGCCGCGATGCGGCGCCACGGCTCCGTGCCCGGCCTGCGCCGGCCCGCGCTGCTGCTCGCCCTGCTGCTCGCATGGCAGGTCTACCTGGGCGCGGCCATCATCTGGACGAAGCGCGCGGTCGTCCCCACCACGGCGCACGTCCTGTCGGGCGCGCTGGTGCTGGCGACGGCGCTGGTGCTGGCGCTGCGCGCGACGCGCCTGCTGGCGCCGCTGCCCTCGGACCGGAGCAGCTCCCCGGCCTCGACCGCGGCATGACCGCGCTTTCCGGCGGCGCGGCGGTCGCGCCTCCGCCCCCCGCCCCGGTCCCTACCCCGGCGCCGGCCGCCCCCGGCCGCCGCAGGCTCGCCGCGTTCTTCACGCTCACCAAGCCCGAGATCACGTTCAACGTGGTGCTGACCGCGCTGGTGGGCTTCCTCGCCGCGGCCCACGGCGCGGTGGACGTGCTGGCTTTGCTCCGCACCCTGCTCGGGACCGCGCTCGTGGCCGGCGCCGCCAGCACCCTCAACCAGTGGGTCGAGCGCGACCTCGACGCGGTGATGAAGCGGACGGTGCGCCGGCCGCTGCCCTCCGGCCGGCTGACGCCGCGGGAGAGCCTCGCCTTCGGCGCCGTACTCGGCGTCGCGGGCACGGCCTACCTGGCCGCCGCCGTGACTCCGCTGGCCGCCCTGCTCGCCGCCCTCACGGCCGCGAGCTACCTGCTCGTCTACACGCCCCTGAAGCGGCTCACCTCGCTCGCGACGGTGGTCGGCGCGGTGCCGGGGGCCATCCCGCCCATGATCGGTTGGGCGGCGGCCCGCGGCCGCCTGGACCCGGGCGCCTGGGTGCTGTTCCTGATCCTGTTCTTCTGGCAAATGCCGCATTTCCTCGCCCTGGCGGCGCTGTACCGCAAGGACTACGCGCGTGCCGGCTTCCGGGTGCTGTCGGTCGAGGACCCCGGCGGCGCCAGCACCGGTCGCCAGTCGGTGCTGTACGCGCTCGCGCTGCTGGTGGTGAGTCTCTTGCCCACGCCGCTCGGGATGGCCGGTCCGCTGTACTTCTTCGGCGCGCTGGCGCTGGGCGGCGGCTTCGTCTACTACGGCGTCCGGCTCGCCGCGAGCCCCGGCAATCACGCGTGCGCCACCTTCCTGTTCCGCTACTCCCTGATCTACCTGCCCGCCTTGTGCGCCCTGATGGCCCTGGGCTGACCGAGCCCGCGGTCGGCGTTCGCGGCCTGCGGCACCGCTTCGGCGCGCGCGAGGCGCTGGCCGGCATCTCCTTCGACGTCGCGCAGGGCGAGCTGGTCGCCCTGCTGGGACCCAACGGCAGCGGCAAGACGACGCTGTTCCGCATCCTCTCGACCGCGCTCCTGCCCACCGGCGGAGCGGCCGAGGTTTTCGGTGCCGACGTGGCGCGGCAGCCCGGGCTGGCCCGGAGGCGGATGGGGGTCGTGTTCCAGGCCCCGAGCCTCGACCGCAAGCTCACGGCCGCCGAGAACCTCCGGCACCAGGGGCGGCTCTACTGCCTGGGAGGCCGGGACCTCGAGGAGCGGATCAAGGCCGCGCTCGAGCGGGTCGGGCTCGCCGGCCGCGCGGGCGAGCGCGTGGAGCGGCTTTCCGGCGGCCTGGCCCGCCGCGTCGAGCTGGCCAAGGGCATGCTCCACCGCCCCGGGCTCCTGCTGCTCGACGAGCCGACGACCGGGCTCGACCCCTCCGCGCGACGGGGGTTCTGGTCCTACCTGGACCTGGTCCGCCGCGAGACGGGGGCCACTGCCGTGGTCACCACCCATCTGCTCGACGAGGCCGGGCGGGGAGACCGGATCGCCTTGCTCGACGAAGGCCGCCTGGTCGCCCTGGGCGCGCCCGCGGCGCTGACGGCGGAGATCGGCGGCGACGTCATCACCGTGCGGACCGCCGACCCGGAGCGGCTGGCCGGCGCCGTCGCGGCCCGGTTCGGATGTCCGGCCGCGGTGGTCGAGGGGGCGGTGCGCATCGAGGTCGCGCGAGGACACGACCTGGTGCCCCGACTGGTGGAGGCGTTTCCCGAAGCGATCCTCGGCCTCACGCTGGGCAAGCCGACGCTGGACGACGTCTTCGTGCACCGCACGGGCCGTCACCTGCATGCGGGCGACGGAGGCGACGGCGCGTGAGAAACTTCCTCGTCGCGGTGGGCACGCTGTGGCAGCGGGAGTTGGTCCGGTTCTACCGCCAGCCGAGCCGGCTGGTGGGCGCGCTCGCCCCGCCGGTGCTGTTCTGGCTGCTGATCGGCTCGGGGCTCGGACCCTCGTTCCACGCTCCCGGCGGGGCGGCGGGCACGAGCTACCTGGCCTACTTTTTTCCCGGAGTGGTGATCCTCATTCTCCTTTTCACCGCCATCTTCTCCGAGATCTCGATCATCGAGGACCGGCGCGAGGGGTTCCTGCAGGCGGTGCTCGTCGCGCCCGTGCCGCGCGCGAGCATCGTGCTCGGCAAGGTGCTCGGCGGCACCACGCTGGCGGTGCTGCAGAGCGCGCTGTTCCTGGCGCTGGGACCGGCGGTCGGACTGAGGCTCGCCTCTCCGGGCGCGCTGGCCGTGCTGGCGGCGGTGCTGTTTTTGCTCGCCTTCGGCCTCACGGCGCTCGCCGCCGCCATCGCCTGGTGGCTCGACTCCACCCAGGGCTTTCACGCCATCATGAACCTGTTCCTGATCCCGATGTGGCTCCTGGCGGGCACGCTGTTTCCCGTTGAAGGCGCGCCGGGCTGGCTCGGCGCCGTGATGCGGGTGAACCCGCTCACGTACGGCGTGGCCGCCTTGCGGCGCGCGCTTTCGTCCGCCGGCGCCACGGGGCCCGGCTTCGGCGTTTCGCTCGCCGTCACGGCGGCGTGCGCGGTCCTGGCGTTCGGTGCCGCTGTGTGGGTGGCCTCCCGCCGGCCCACGCGGTGATCGCGACGGAGGATCTTCCCGCCGTGAACGCCACGCTCAACGGCGTCACGGCGGTTTTGCTGTCGCTCGGCTATGCCATGATCCGGCGCCGGCGGACGCTGCTCCACAAGGCCTGCATGCTGGCGGCCTTCGGCGTCTCCACGGTCTTTCTCGCTTCGTATCTCTGGTACCACGCTCACGCCGGAGTGAAGCACTTCGCCGGCCGGGGCTGGATTCGGCCTGTCTACTTCGCTATCCTCATCACGCACACCGTGCTGGCAGCGGCGGTCGTGCCCCTGGCCCTGACAACCGTCTATCTCGGACTGTGGTCGCGACATCCCACGCATCGGCGCTACGCGCGATGGACCCTGCCCATATGGTTGTACGTGTCCGTGACCGGGGTCGTCGTCTGGCTGCTGCTCTTCCGGCTCTCCTTCTAGCGCTGGCCCCCGCGGCGTGGGCGCAGGACATGTCCCACGGCCCGCTGATGAAGACGATGTTCTGGACCGGTGCGCTGCTCGCGCTGATGCCGGTGGCCCTGGGACTCATCGTGCTCGGTGTCGTCCTGCGCCAGCGGCGGCAGCGCCGCCGGCGGGAGGAATCCGCTGACCAGCCCTGAGCGGCCCGGGCCACCGGGAGTTCAGGGGAGCGTCCTCCTGGTGGACGACGACGACGATCTCGCCGACGTCCTGGGGCGCGCGCTGGCGCGGCAGGGGTACGTCGTCCACCGCTCGCGCGCCGGCAACGATGCGATCGCTTCGCTCCCGAGCCTCGGGGCGCTGGATGCGGCCGTCGTGGACCTGGTGCTGCCGGGCGCCGGCGGGCTCGACGTCGTGCGCAGCATCCGGCGGGCATTCCCCGGTTGCCGGGTCGTGGCTTTGACCGGCCTCGCCGAGCCGATGATGGAGCAGGCGTTCCGGGACGCCGGCGCCGACGTCTTCCTCGGCAAGCCGGTGGAGCTGGCGGAGCTGTTTCGCGCCCTGGCAGCTCGACCCTAGGCCTTCGCCCTATCCCAACTGGAGCCGCAAACGCAACGCCCCCGGCCGAAGCCGGGGGCGTCGCACCCTGTGGAACCTCCTGCAGCTACTGCAGGATGACGGTCATCTGGTACACGATCGAGTAGTGGGCGTTGAAGCCGAGAATACCAATCCAGTACTGCGCGGCCGGCTCCGACGCCGTGGTCCACGCCTCGGGCTGCGCCGTTGTCGCGCCAGCGTACCCCGTCAGGTCCACACCCGACTCGTCGCACTTGGTCGCGGCATTGCAGACCAGGAAGTCGAGGTCCTCGGTGTAGGCTACCGTATTGGTCCCCGTACTGTACGGGTTGCCGCTGCCGAACCAGGCGAGGCTCCCCTTCAGCACCTGGGCGGCCGTCGTGGTGAAGGTCCAGAACGCGGAGCCGGCCGGGCCGACGGACCCGTACACGACGGCCGTGTCGTTGGCCGGAATCGTCAGGACGTTGGCGGCGCCCTGCGTCGTGCCCACCGGGAAGTCCGACGCGACGCTGTCGATCGGCACCGGGTTCAGGGTCGAGAAGGCCGAGATGGTCACGGCGCCCCACGAGACGTTGGTGACGGTCACGTTGCCGCCGCCGCCGCGCTTGGCCAGGCCGGTGACCGAGTTGGCCGTGCGGCTCAGCTCCCACATCGCGTCGCTGGTGGAGATACCGGTGTTGCCGACCAGCACCTGCGAGGTCGGCTGCAGCGCGAGGCCGGCGGGCAGGGTCACGGTGATGGTGTCGCCGAGCCGCGCGTTGTTGGGCGACATGGCGACGCCCAGCGGGCCGAAGCGCTTGCGCGAGACGGCCGTGCTGTCGCCGATCAGGGAGTCGATGGCGATGTTCCCGATCGCCGTGTTGCCGGTGACCAGCACCAGGTTCGTGACGATCACCTTGCCGGCGCCGGGCCTCAGGAACGCGGCCTGGAGCTGCGTCGGCGTCTTGCCCACGAGGATGCCCGTCGAGATGCCGGACGGCCCGCTCAGGTAGACCCTGGCCTGGGAGGTGTCGAACTGGAACACGCTGGTGCCGTTGATCACGAGCGTGTCACCGGCGGTGTAGGCGACCGTGTCCGCCGGGATGGTGTCATGACCGATGATCGTCCCCGGGACGACCAGCGTGTCGGGCCCCGGCGTCCCGACGACCGATACCTGCGACGCGGGAAGGACCGGCGGAACGACCGCGACGCGGACCGTGGCCGTCAGGCCCCGGCTCTGCACCGTCACCGTCGTCCAGCCGCCCGTGCTCACCACGCCGCGGACGAAGGCGCGGCTCAGGTAGTTGCCCGGGATGATCGTGGTGTCCTTGTTGACCACCGCGATGGTCGTCGCGGCCGACGACCAGGCCGCGTCCGTCTCCGGCAGGACGTTGCCGCCGTTGTCGAGGATCGTGGCCGTCACGGCGGTGCTGTCGCCCGGAGCCACGAAAATGGACGTGTGGTCCAGCGACAGGATCGTCGGGCCGCTCCTCAGGCCGCTCACGGGGTCCTTGAAGCAACCCGCGGCGCCGGCTGCTACGAACGCCACCGCAAGCAGAACCAGACTTTGACGCTTCATGATTACCCTCGCGCTCAAGTAGCGTGATTTCTACCGCGCACCGCCCAGGCTACTGTGGCTCCTACTGTGGCACGTCCAGCGTCGTGATGCCGAGGAACCGCGCCACATCGGTATAGTTGTGACGCGCGTAGTCCGACGCGTCATCCAGCATGTTGGGCCAGTTCGGCAGCCCGGTTTCCTGCCGGTCGTTGGTGCCGATCAGCTGGTAATGCCCGATCCCCGACCGGTCCAGGAACACGTAGTACCGCTGCCGGCCCCGCGTGTATCTCCACACCTCGTAAGGGAGCGGCGACGCCATGGGACGCCGCAGGATGTCGTCCCAGCTGCCGTTCCTCAGGAACACCCTTCCGCGATCGGTGCGCCACCCCGGAATCTGCGCGGCGCCGCCTTCGCGAAACGTCTCGTTGGCGAACCCCACCAGCGCGTAGAACTGCTCCATCGGCTGGTTCACGCCGGTCCCGTGCGTCGGGTCCTTCTTGGCCCAGAACTCGCGCAGGAACCTCCGCTTCCCTTCAACCGACAGCCCCTCGTAGACGCCCTGCTCACCCGGCTCGAGCAGATAGACCAGCGGCGCGTACAGCGAATCGAGCCCGGCCTCGCTCACGCCTTCGAACCGGTCAGAACCGGCTGCGGGGGCCACGGCCCTCTCGGTGCTCGGTGCCCCCATGACGAAGGGAGCCTCGCCCACCACGGTGCTGTCGCCCAATGCAACCGCCAGCTGCAGCACGTAGGCACCGGGCGGCAGACCCGACAGGTCCACCGAGCCCCGCACCGCGCCGCCCTCCGGCGCGAACTGCACCGGCCTGGGCGCCGTCCGCACCAGGGAGCGCCCGGCCCCGCCGAGCACGGCCGCGGTCAGCCGGCCGTCGAGCGAGGCTCCCGGCCAGGGATAGACCTCGGCGTAGTACGACAGCATCGCCTCGGTCGGCGAGAGGTGCGGGACCGGTGCGGTCCGCAGCAGCAACCCGCCTCGCTGGATCTCCCCGGCCGCCGCGGCCGCGCTGTCCGACCCCGCGGCCCTCACGGCGCTCGCGAGCAGCAGGTCCGAGAGCGGAGGGCGGACCGCATAGGCGCTGACGTCCAGCGCCCGCTCGACCGCCGCGCCCGCCTCCGGCACCGCCCGCACCACGATCCGGTACCGCCCGGGCGCCGCCCGGAAGTCGAACGTCTCGACCGCCGTTGCGCCCGCCGCCCGGGCCACTGCGCCCGGCACCTCCCGCGTCCACTCACTGCGCTGGAGCTCGAGGCCGGTGGTGTCCGACACCGCGACCTCCACCCGGTACCGCACCGTCTGACTCACGCCCGACGCCACCGCGCCGAGGCGCACTTCACACACCCCTTCGATTGTCGTGGTCGCGCTGGCCGGCGAGTAGAACCGCACCGCGCTGACCGTCAGCGGCTGTCCGCCGCTCTGTCCACCCGGCGTGGCTGCGACCAGCAGAAGGCCGGCCGACGCCAGCGCCACCTTCACCATCTTCATCAAGACCTGCCAGGCAGGGGGCCGGAGAGCGGCGACGCTCCCCGGTCCCCCGCGCGATGTGTCAGCCTACCAGGTGAACCCCACCGTGAGCATGTTCACGCCCCCGAGGAGCCCCATGTTCCGGTACGCGTAGTCGATGCCCACCCCGAAGCCGGAATTCCCGGGACGGTAGTACACGCCGCCGCCGGCAGACATCCGGTACTGGCTCGTCCCGCCGACCGAGCTGCTGAAGCCGGCCGAGTCCGAGGGCGTGATGTTGTTGTCGGGCCAGTAGGTGACGCTGGCGCGACCGGCGACCGAAAAGCCGCTGCTGCCGAGGGCGACGTTGTACTCGCCGCCGAAGTTGAAGCCGGGGTTGTTGTTGTTGGGCTGGGTGAACTCGCCCAGCACCGAGAGGCGGCCGGCCGTCGTCTGGAACAGGTCGTACGCCAGCCCGACCCGGAAGGTCACCGGCAGCGGCCAGTCCTTGGTGGTGAATTGCGCGGTCGCCGGCTCCTGCGGCACCGAGTCCTGCCCGACCGGGGGCGTCCGGCTCACGTTCACCGTCAGCGCCTGCCCGCTGTGTCCGAGCGTGGAGCCCAGGTTCTGAATCACGAACGACGCCCGGATCGGGCGGCCGCCGATCATCGCGTGGAAGCTGGTGCCGAAGTCGACCGCCACCGCGTTGCCGGACGCGCGGCCCAGCTGATCGTTGATCAGCTTGGCCGTGAGGCCCGCCGAGAACCGGTCGGAGAACTGCTGCGAATAGGTCAGCCCCGCGACGGTCTCGCTCACCGAATACACGTCACCGGTCGACCCGGTGGGATCGTCCACCGTGTACACCGGCTGGCTGCTGAAGCCGAAGTTGGCCACCGAGACGCCGATGGCCCGTGCGCCGCCGCTCATCGGGAATCCGACGGCCGCCCAGGCGTACTTGGTGCCCGCGACGTAGTTCATCGTGGACGCCATCAGCCCGGCGTGGTCCATCTGCGACAGGCCGGCCGGATTGTAGTAGACCGCCGACACGTCGGTCGTGAGCGCCGCAAAGGCGCCGCCGAGCGACGCACCGCGCGCCGACGGAGCCAGCAGCAGAAACTCGGCGGCCGTGGTGCCGTAGCCCGTATTGTCGGACGGGATCTGGCCGCACTGCCCGACGGTACCGCCGCACACCGGCCCCTGGGCCCGCGCCGGACGACCCGGAACCAGCGCGACGGCCAGCAGCGCGACGCCAATCAGAACGAAACGATTACGCATGCGAACCTCCGCGCGGGCCGGGGCGGGTGCCCCGGCCCGCTTCGGGACGTTTACTGGGCGAAGTTGACCACCGTGAACCGGCCGATCTTGGTGCTGCCGTCTGGCGCCTCGACGTGATAGAAGTACACGCCGCTCGCCACGAACTGGTTGTTCCGATTGCGGAGGTCCCAGGTGGCCTCGCCACCGCCCGTCGGGTCGTTGTGGGTCAGGACCCTGACCAGGATTCCGCTCACGCTGTAGATCCGGACGATGGCCTGGTTCGGCAGATTGACGAACCGGAGCACCTTGTTGTTCGCCGAAGTCTCCAGCGCGTTGGTCACGTAGTACGGATCCGGCACCGTGTGGATCGCACTCATGTTGCCGGCGGCCTTGTTGATCCCGAAGGCCTGCGTGACCCGCAGCTTCAGCGACAGCCCGGGCACGTACGGCTGGCGGTAGGGCAGCGGCGTGTACGAGTAGCCGGAGCACGCCGTCGCCGCAGCCGCCGGCGTCGCCGGGGTGTAGTTCGAGCAGGTGGCGTCCACCATGCCATCGAGCACCTTCAGGTGCCACTTGGTGCCGGCCGCCGGCAACGACGCCATCTGCATGATGAAGAAGCTGCCGTCGATGTACAGCGAGATGCCGTTGCCGTTGGCGGTGCCCGTGTTGTCGTAGTTGATCGGCTCGTACTCCGCCTTGTTCTCGAGCGGAGCGCAGGTGATGCCGTACGTGAGGCTGCACACCGGGGCGATGGCGTACTGATGCCAGTACCCGACCACGCCGACCGTCGGCGTGCCGGTGCCGTCCGCGATGTCGCCGTTCGCCACGCCCGCCGCCGTGAGGGCCCGTTCGTTCACGAACCCCCAACTGACGCGCATGTCGGTCGCGAACGGCACGTTGACGTGGTGCGTGGAGTCGCGCACAGTGATCGTGGAGTCCGCGTTCCACGTCACCACGAAGTCGCCCGGATGACCCAGGGACGTCCCGTACTGGACGTACCGGTGCAGGATGTTGATGCCCGGCGGCGTACCGGTGTTCGGCAGGCGGTACGTCAGGGCCTGGTAGATCATGCTCACGCCGGTGAGCTTGCCGTCGGTGTTGGCCGCCGAAGCGAACGGATTGACCGTCGGCTGCGGAGGCTCGGCGCTACCCTGGTCGTACCACACCGGCTGGCTCAGGAGCGCGCTGTGACGCTGCGCCGCCGTCTCCCCGGTCCACGGGTACCGCTGGGAGCTCATCGTGAGGTTGCCGGGAGTGACGGCGCCCATCGGCGCGATGAAGGTCTTGAACTGGACCGGCATGGTCGCACCAGCCTTGAACAGCCCCGACAGCCCGAGCGTGGCCGCCCGCGCGGAGTCGTAATGGACCAGGGGGGCCGACGCCGAGTCCAGCACCCAGTTGCTGGTCAAGGTGGCGTTCACCGCGTTGTACCCGTCACCGGGGTCGAACGGGAGCGCCGCCCGTACCGTATCCTTCCCCGAGATGAACGACACGTACATGCTCGCGTACGGACCGCCGAAGCCGCCCACGGTCCCCGGCACGAGCGAGTCGATTAGCGCCGTGATGTCACCCGGCGGCAGGGCCTCGGCCACCGACGCCAGGAAGCCGAAGCTGGCGGCGTTGGTGGGCGGGATGACGCCCGTGACCGCGCCGCTGGACGCATCCATCTTCGGCGCGGCGGCGTTGGGATCCAGCGCCACGTTGTCGTCGCCGAACTCGCCGGTGACGATCACCGCGACGTTGGCGTTGCTCCCCTCGGCGCGCGGCGTCACGGACTGCGCCACCAGCGACGACTCCAGCGAGGAGGGGCCCGACTTGACGCTGTTGATGTCGAAGGCCGTCACGGCGTAGAAGTACTGCACGCCGTCCAGGAGGCCCCGGTCGACGAAGGCGAACGGCACGCCGTTGTCCACCAGCGCCGGAAGGTGCGTGGCGCCCCCCACGATGGCGGTGTCGGCCGCCACGATGAGGATGTTGCCGTTAGCGAGCTTGTAATGAACGCCGGCAATGGTGGTGTCGCCGCCCTGGAGTTGCACCCGGCCGCCCGGCGTGATCTGGATGACGTTGCCGACGAGCGGGTAGAGGTTGGGGGTCCCGGACAGCGGGTTGCCCGTCGTGTCGAACGCCGTCGGGCAGCTCGCGATGATCTTCAGCTCCGGCGCGCACTGGTTGCCGAACGTGTTCGGGTCGTAGAACTGGCCCACGTAGTCCGTGACCGTCGTGCCCACGTAGTCGAACTGCGCGATGACCTTCATCTCCGACGCGGTCCGCCCGCGCCAGATCCGGTACCCCTCGACGTCGAACTGGCGGTAGTCCGGATCGTACAGCGGGTTCGCCTTGACCGTCGGCGGCACGGTGGTCGAATCGGTGATGACCGGCGCGCTGGCGATGCCGTAGTACGGGTCACCGCACGGCGGCGTGCTGCAAGTGGCGTTCTCGGTATTCGACTTCTGCCACGCCACGGTCACCTGCCCGTCGCCCGGCACCAGGTAGAACGTCGGCGACTCGGGCGCGAACGGGAGCAGGAACTTGTTGTCGAAGATGGCCTGCGCGGTCAGCGCCTTGGCCAGGAGCGAGCGGGGCGCGGTCTGGACCTCGTCCTGCTCGATGATGCCATCGCCGTTGAGGTCGCTGAACTGACCCCACCCCATCGGGCGCTCGACCGGGTCCCGGATGGTCGCAGCGGCGGTGCAAGCGGCGAGGCAGACGCGAGTCCCGCCACCGGTCCCGGCGAGGGCCAGGGTGTCCGGCTGCGGCGGGTAACCCGGCAGGTACGTGTCCACCAGGTTCGCGTTGATGTAGTTCTGGATGCTGCCCGCCGGCATCGCGTAGATGCCGTTGCTCGTCGCCGCCCAATTATGCAGCGGCGCCGCGAAGACCAGCGCGACCACGATCACCGACGACTGCCCGGGGGCCATGTCGAACGGGCCCGACGACTCGAAGTAGCGGGTGTCGGCATACGCCTGCAGCGAGGCGCAGGTGTGCAGGACGATGGGGTTCGAGTTGCAGACGCCGTCACCCAGGGACGGTGTCACGTGTCCCGAAAGGAACCGGTACATCTGGCTCACGCCGACCGGGTCGTTCATGAGGCCGCAGCCGTTGCACGTGTTGCTCCACATGCTGATGCCGAACTCGCGGCCGGTCGACGGATCGATCGGGCTCTTCAGGTATTTGGCGGCCTCGTACCCGGGGGCCGGGTAGAAGGGGTCGCCGAAGATGTTGGCCGGGTACTGCCACAGCGGCTCGCGGTAGTCGGCCTTCATCACCGAGACCAGCGAGAACGGCAGGACGGCCTGGGAATAGTTGTAGCTCGCGTTCCCCTCGTCCGCGTCCTGGTAGAAGGCCGCGAACATGTTGTGGAACGTGAAGCCACTGGCGGGCACCGTCACCCCGTAGGCGGCCTGCGCGCGGTTGTGGAAGTCCTGCGCGATGGCGACGATCCTGTCGACGTCGGCGCTGGAGTACCCGGCGCTGTCCTCCAGCGCCTGGTAGTCCGTGCGGTTCAGGGACGTGATGTTGATGAACCGGAACAGGAAGTAGAGGATGTCCTCGTTCCCGCTCGGGTAGTTCCACAGCAGGCCCCGCTGCTCGACCAGGACGCCCATCGCGTGCTTGCGGCCCGTCGACAGGGAGGGGTTGCCGTCCCAATACCGCACCCAGGTGTCCTGCTGGGAGATGGTCTTGCGCCCCAGCAGGGCCTTGTTGTACAGGGTCGGGTCGTTGACGTTCGCGGCCGTAGGCCAGGCGGCGATGTCGTCGGCGTTCAGCCCGTCGAAGATGTTGGTGACGGCGTCGCCCTGCCGCTGGTCGCCGCGGGCGTCCATGAAGAACGTGCCCACGGTGTCTCCGGCCCACACGCCGGCCTGCGTGCAGCTCGGCGGGTTATAGCACACCGTCCCGGCGATCTGCAGGCCGCTGTTGAAGATGTAGCTGTCCGGCGAGCCGTTGGGCCAGAAGCCGGCCTCGATGGTGCCCGAGCCGTAGGGGTTGGTGCACTGGTTCCCGAAGTTGGTCAGCCAGTTGCAGTCGACGCGGTTGGCGTGCAGCCGCAGGCCGATCGATCCCTGGAACAGGTTGAACCCGCCGCGCGCGGCCCGGGTGATCGGGCGCGACGGCCGGGCCACGGCCGTCGAGACGACCGAGACACCCGCCCCGAGCACCAGAACCGCCGCCAGCGCCAGACGCTGTAGCACTCTCGATTGCATGCGGACTCCTTGAACGTTGCGCCCACGGCGCCTCGCCCGATGGCGAGGCGCCGCTGGCCGTCCCGAGCTAGAAGTTGAACTCGAAACCGAGACGCATGTCGAACCCGGGGCCGTTCAGCGTCTGCGGCCCGTGGAACCGGGTGTACCATGCGTTGAACGCCGTGTTGATCTCGCTGGTGCTGAAGAACTGGTCGCCGTTGCCGAACCGCAGCTCCGCCTGCTGGAGCATCAGGCAGTCGACCGGTCCAGCGATCCCGCCGCTCCCGTAGCCGTACTTCGAGCAGTCGCTCAGGTCCACACCCGTGAGGACCTGGGTGATGCCGTTGGTGGTGACCGACTTGGTCTTCCACAGCTGCCCGGCGTCCTGCGTCAGGGTCGAAATCTGCGGATTCAGCTGCTGCGCCTGATACAGGTTGTTCACCACGTCGCCCGTCTCGGCGAAGATCGCCGTCAGGTTCTTCCAGTTGAACAGGTTCCGGAAGTCCGCGAAGACCGAGATGTCCTTGCCGGCCACGCGGAAGCCGCGGGTCACCCGGAGATCCACGTCCTTGATCCACGGCATCGTGGAGCTGTTGATCGGCTCCTCCGGATTGCCGCTCAGCCCGAAGCCGTTGTTCGGCCCGAGCGCGCCGAGACCGCCGTTCTCCATCAGGGTGTAGGGCAGCCCGCTCGCGAACCGGAACGTGGCGTACACGCCCGTGTTCTCGAGGATGCTCCCGATCACGGTGCCCCGGTTCCACCCGTTGGGGAAGGTCGCCGCCAGGTTGCCGGCGATCGTGTGGCTGCGGTTGTCACCGCTGGTGAGGATCGCCTGCGGCGGCAGCAGCCGCAGCCCCGTGACCGCGCTGTTCACGCGGGCCAGGGTATTCAGGTACTGCTGGGGATCCGAGCCGGTGCTCTTCGCCGTCTGATACGTGTACGACAGGGTCCCCTGGAAGATCGACCCGAAGCGCCGGTCCAGCCGGATGTCCACGCCGCGGGAGTTCCCGAAGTCCTCGTTGGTGTAGAGGTTGATCTGCTCGTTCGTGGAGCCGGGGTTCTGGCACACGCCCGTGTTGCACCCGATGAACGGGTCGAAGATGTTAAGGCTCCGCCCCGCGATCTCCGAGACCTGGTCCTTGTTGTATGCCGAGACGTCGAGGACCATGTCGTCGCTGAACGCGTGCCGGATCCCGAACTCGAACATGATCGTCTTCCCGAAGCCCAGCGGCCGGCCCCAGGTGTCGTTCAGGTTCGTGTTCGCGACGTCGGAGTTGCTCTTGGTCGCCATCAAGCTCATGTCCGGCGTCTGCACCTGGTGCGCGTACGACAACCGGAAGTTCGTCCGGTCGGTCACCGGGAACGACACCCGGAGCGACGGCGACAGGATGTGCTGCGGCGAGGCCTTGAAGTAGTTGCAGGTCGCCAGCGCCGTCGAGTCGTGCGCCGTCAGGTCGGCATCGCAGGCGCGCGCCATCGCGCTGTCCTGCGCGTTGAACGACATCGCCAGCTTCTGCGTCAGCGTGTACGACGCCGAGCGCAACGGATCGGTGAAGACCCGGCCGGGCACGCGCGAGTACAGGATGCCCGTGTCCATCCGGTCATACCGGAGTCCCAGCTCGACCACCACGTCGCCCAGGTCGATGCGGTCCTGGCCGTACAGGCCCAGCGTCTTGGGCGCGGTCGTGTAGGCGTCCATGAAGATCAGGTTGTTCAGCCCTGCGCCCCACGCCTTGTCCTTGAAGTCCGTGAACTCGAAGCCCCCCTGGACGCGGTTGTAGCGGTTCGCCTGCCAGTCGATGTTCGCCCGGCCGGTCACCCGCGTCTCCGTCGTGAGCTGGGGCGCGTTGGTGCCGATGCCCGCGCTGGCGAACGCACTGGAGCTCACCCCGTACGGGTTGAACCGGTACGAGCTGGCCGCGGCCAGGTCGTTGCGGTTGATGTACGGGATGCAGCCCCCGACCCCGCTCGCCCGCGGCGTCTGGCAGGTGCCGAGCCGCAGGTTCTGGATCAGCGCGTCGTCGATCGGGAAGCTGTTGAAGTTCGTCACGAACTGGATGTTGCTCGTGTTGAACCAGCCGAACGGATCGTTGTGGCTCTCCATCCAGCTCGGCTGCACGAGCCCGAAGATGTACTGGTCCTTCTGCCAGCTCAGCGCCGCGTCGAGCTGCAGCGCGTGCTCGCTCGAGCTGGACAGGTTCTGCGTCCAGCTGCCGATCAGCACCTGCGCCAGCGCCCAGTTGCCGGTCTGGTTCGTCGGGTCGTAGTTGATCCCGCCCAGGCCCTGGTTGCGGTCGACGTGGTAGCTCGCCGACAACCGCGAGCCGCTGCCGTAGGTGTACTGCAGCTTGCTGTCGATCGTCGTCTGGTCGGTGTTCGCGTTCAGCAGCCGCGTGCTCTGGCACGTGCCCTGGAACGCGGCCGTGCCGCTGCACCCGCTGGCGTACTGGGTGAACTTCGGCAGCCGCACCAGCTGGCTGTCCGACAGCGTGCTGCCGGGGTTGAGCGGCACCATCACCGAGTCGAAGTACCCGGCGAGCTGGAACTGCGGCACGTTCTGCTGGCCGAACGGCCGCTGCGCGTTCTGCTGGCCCTGCAGCGTCGTCCCGACGAAGAACGTGAGGTTCTTCAGGCTCGGAAACGGCCCGCCCACCGACGCCTCGATGCGGTTGAGCCCGGTGCCGTATACCTGGCCCGACACGTTGTCGGTCTGGTAGCTGATGCTGCCGTGGTATTCCGGCCCGCCGGAGCGCGTCACGAGCGACACGACGCCGCCCTGCGCCTCCCCGTACGCGGCGCCGGTGGCGCCGGTGGTCACCGACGCCTCTTCCAGCGCGTTGGTGCCGACCGTGGCCGCCGTGCCGATGTTGGTGGCCAGGCCGGAACGGCCGTACGAGCCGCTGAAGGCGCCCTGGTAGTTCCGGACCAGCACGCCGTCGATGTACGTGGCCTGCTCACCCGGCCGGCTGCCGCGGATCGACAGGCCGCGGTTGCTCTCCACCACGCCCGGCTGGAGCCGCAGGACCTGGCTCACCGCGTCGACCGGCAGCGCGGCGATCTCGCCGCCCTGGATGGTCGGTTTGCTGGTGACCTGGTCGCGCGGCACGATCGGGTTCTGGTTCTCGACCACGTTGATGTCGGTCAGCGTGACCGCGTGCGCGGCCAGCACCGGGCTCACCGTGTACGTCTGGTCGGCGAGCACCCGTACCCCGCGCACCTCGCTGGGCACGAACCCGATGAACTGGGCCCGGACCGTCACGACGCCCGCCGGTACGTTGTTGAGGAAGTAGTAGCCTTTGTCGTCGGTGATCGCGCGGAACGACGACCCCACGATCTGCACCTGCGCGCCCGCGATGGGGGCGCCAGCAGAGTCCTTGACCGTGCCTTCAATCTTGCCGGTCGTGCCCTGAGCCAGCAGTCTGCCGGCTCCGAACACCGCCACGGCCACGATGGCCGACGCCACGAGGGCGAGGCGAGAGAAGGCCCAGCGACTACGTTCAGTCATTGCAGACCTCCACAGGCGTGAACACGAGGGATACGAAAGACGAACGTGGCAGCGACACGCCACCTCCTTTCGACGATCCTAGTTCGACCATTCCCGGTCTATGCACTCGTTGGTGAGGCGAGGCAAACCCTAACCTCGGCCAATATGCTCCTCGCCGGAGGGGAGTGTCAAGGAACGGTAACGGGCGGTGTCCCCTCCCGGGGACGCCCCCCGACGGTGGCGGAACGGCGCGGCGTTTCCCGCTTCTCCCGCGTCCCGGTCCGCCCTTCACCGCCGTCTCGCTCCGACGGTCTCCCCCGAAAAAGCGCCCTATGTTAGCGCGCGGTCGGCGGCGCCGCTAGGGTGTGCCTCCGGCTCCCCGCCACCCGCCGTGCCCGCAGGTCTACACGTCGAGTGCGACGATCGACTGCTGCGGCTCCGACGGCGTCACCTGCGGGCCGCCCTCGCGCAGGTAGACGTTGATCTCGCTCCGCACGCCGAAGCGCCCCGGGAGGTAGATCCCGGGCTCGATCGAGAAGCCGACCCCCGCCAGCAGCCGGCGGTCGTCGTGCGTCTCGTAGTTGTCGAGGTGCGGACCGGAGCCGTGGAGCTCGCGGTCGATCGAATGACCCGTCCGGTGCACGAAATGCGCGGCATGGCCGGCCGCGGCGATGACGCCGCGCGCGACGTCGTCGAGGTCCGCGCCGGTGACCGGCCAGCCCTCGCGCCACTTGTCGGTCAGCACCGCGACGGTCTGGTCCCGCGCGTCGCGGACCACGTCGAACACGCGGGCCACCTCGCCGGGGGGGGCGCCGCCCACGTACGCCATCCAGGTCTGGTCGGCGTACACCGTGTCGATCGCGGTGCCGGCCCACAGGTCGAGCAGCAGCACGCCCCCGCGCTCGATCACCGTGTCGGACATCGCCGTCGGGTCGTGGTGCGGGTTGGCGGCGTGTTCGCCCGCCGCGACGATCGGCGGCTCGTTGGTCATGAGGCCGCTCTGCTCGAAGGCCGCCATCACCCAGCGCTGGAGCCCCTGCTCGGTGGGCGCCGGGCCGTGCGCGTACCAGGCCCTGACCTGCTCGAAGGCGGCCAGGGCGATCTCCCGCAGCTGCTCCGCGGCCTTGAGGTGGTTCGCCAGCTCCTCGGCCGTCCAGCGGGCGGCGAGCGCCGTCACGAGCTCGGAGCTGGACACGACGTCGGCGCCCGCGGCGCGCAGCAGCTCCACGACGCCGGCGGGGATGCGGTCGAGGTACGGCACCGCGTCCTTGCCGGAGTACTCGATGGCCAGCCGCTTGCCCGCCACCAGGCGCGTCAGCTCCTGCTCCAGCTCCCGCCACGCCGCGTAGGTCCGGACCTCGCCGGGAAACCCGGCGATCCGGTGCTGCTCGATCTTGTGCGCGACGGCCACCGGCTTGCCCGCGGCCGGCAGGAGGACGAACAGCCGCCGGGTGGCGAGTCCGCCGAGCCCGAGCACGCGCGTCGCCACCGGGTTCATGCCGTGGAAGTCGAACAGCAGCCAGCCATCGAGCTTCAGGCCGGCCAGCATCTTGCG
Organism: Gemmatimonadales bacterium; assembly: GCA_035502185.1. Classification (NCBI taxonomy): domain Bacteria; kingdom Pseudomonadati; phylum Gemmatimonadota; class Gemmatimonadia; order Gemmatimonadales; species Gemmatimonadales bacterium. The sequence continues at coordinate 57,352 of DATJUT010000063.1, read as the reverse complement.
GACCTGGGCCAGGACCTCGGGGGTCAGATAGTCGTCGACGCTCACAACGTCCTCCGTGACAGGGCGGTCGAGCGCCACTCGCAGCGCGCGTCCCCGCGCGCACGGCACGCCGCGTGGTGCATCCCGCCGTCGAAGTCGGCCAGCTGGCGCAGCAGCTCGGCGAGGGCCGCCGCGTAGAAGGCGCACGCGGCCCCGTCGGGAGTCGCGTGCACCGAAACCGGGTCCGGGATCGTGGCCACGGCGCTCCGGCCGGCGCGCGCGAGGCTCGCGCCGAGGACGTCGCCGGCGCACCGCCGCGCCGCCCGGAACCCCACCACCCGGCGCATGAAGGACGGCAGGTGGCGCGCGGCCCAGCGGATGGGCGGCGCGAGCCGCGCCACCGCGCGCCGCGCCGCACGGCGGCCGCCGTCCGCGAAAACCAGCGTGGCGTCGGTGCGGCGGCCCGCCAGCCGGAGGATCTGCTCGAACTCTTCGTGCGAGACACCCTGGTCACGCCGCACCACCACTTCGTACCTGGCGATCTGCGCCGCGACGGTGTCCGACAGCCCCAGGCGCTTCTGCAGGTGCTCCGCCACGTACTCGGCGGCGTCCTCGTCGCGTGGGGAGTCGAGGTGCCGCATCGCCTCGAGCACGGCGAGCGGGAGGATGCTGTGAGCGAGAAACCGGTGGCGCTTCGTCACGGCGGCGAGGGCCAAGATACTGTCGCCCCCTCCCCGATTCCACCGCGGCGTTGCGCCGCGCGGCCGCGCCCGGCTAACTAGGGGCCGTGACGAAGTGGCTCTCGCCCGGCGGGACGCTCGCCGCCCTCGCCGTCGGCGTCGCCGTGACGCTCGGGGCGGGCGGGGCCGGCCTGGCCCTGCTGCTCGCGTTCTTCCTCTCCTCCAGCCTGCTCACGCCGGGCGGTGGCCGGCGACGCGCGGTCCAAGTGGCCGCAAACGGGGGCGTCGCCGCGGCGGCTGCCCTGGTTGCACGCGTGCACCCGGCGTGGACCGCCGCCTTCGCCGGCGCCCTGGCGGCCGCCGCCGCCGACACCTGGTCCACCGAAATCGGCGGCCGCAGCCGGCGGCCGCCGCGCCTCGTCACCACCGGCCGGGTGGTCGCACCGGGCACGTCGGGCGGCGTCACCTGGCTCGGAACCGGCGGCGGGGTCGCGGGCGCGACGTTCATCGCCGCCGCTGCGGCGCTCCTGGGGCTGGTGCGGCCCGCCACCGCCGCAGCAGTCGGCATCGGCGGCGTCTCCGGGGGCCTGGTCGACTCGCTGCTCGGCGCGCTGGCCCAGGCCCGCTTCCGCTGCCCCGCGTGCGGCACCACGGGCGAGGGGCGGACCCCACACTGCGGCGAGCCGATGGTCTTCGTCTCCGGACTCCGCTGGATGACCAACGACACGGTGAACTTCGCCGCCACCCTCGTGGGCGCGCTGGTCGCGGTTCTTTCCACCGGCTCCGGTGTAGCAGTTCCACCCTAGTTTCGAGGCTCATTCCATCACTGCCGAAGCCGTCACCACGCCGGTCGCCATCACCCCGGGCGGCCCGGGCAACCGCCCGCGGGTCCTGGTGGTGAACACCAACCGCGAACGGTCGCCGCAGCCGTGCGTCCCCAACGGGATGGCGGCGGTCGCGGGCTCGCTGGAGCGCTCCGGGTGGGCCGTGGCCGCACTCGACCTCTGCTTCGCGCGCTCGAGCGAGGGCGCGCTGCGCTCCGCGCTCGGCGACGTCCGGCCCGACGTCGTGGCCTTCTCGGTCCGCAACATCGACAACTCGGACCTGGTCGCCACGGAGCACTACGTGCCCGCGGCAGCTCGCCTGGTCGAGATCGTGCGACGCGAGGCGACGGCACCGGTCGTGGGCGGCGGCGCCGCGTTCGGCGTCGCGCCGCTGGGCCTGGTGGCGGCGCTCGACCTCGACGCGGGCGTCGCCGGCGACGGCGAGGCCGTGGCGCCGCGGCTGTGCGAGACGGTGGCCGCGGGCCGCGCCGGCGCCCCGCTGCCGGGGGTGGCCTGGCGCGGCGCCGTTCGGCTCGTGCCGCCGGCGCCGCCGGCCGACCTGGACGCGCTGCCGCCGTACGAGCCGTGGCGCTGGACCGACCTGGCGCGCTACGTGCGCCACGGGGCGACGGTGCCCGTCCAGACCAAGCGCGGCTGCGTGTTCGGCTGCGTCTACTGCACCTACCTCAACGTCGAAGGCAAGGGCTACCGGCTGCGGAGCCCGCGGGCCGTGGTGGAGGAGATCGAAGCCCTGGCGCGGCACGGCGTGCGCCGGGTGGACTTCGTGGACTCCACCTTCAACAGCCCGCTGCACCATGCCGTCGCGGTCGCCGAGGAGCTGGCGCGCGCACGGACCGGCGTCGGGGTGGACACGACGAACTTCACGCCCGCCGTCTCGTCGCCCGAGCTGTTCGCCGCGATGCGCCGTGCGGGATTCCGCTGGATCGGCATCACCGCCGAGAGCGCGTCCGACCCCGTGCTGGAGCGCCTCGACAAGGGGTTCGACGCCGCCCGCCTGCGCGCCTGCGCCGCTCGCGCGCAGCAGGCGGGGATCCGCGTGCTGTGGATCTTCCTCGCCGGCGGTCCCGGCGAGACGCCCGGCACGCTCGAGGAGACGCTGCGGTTCGCGGCCGAGCGCCTGGCGCGGGGCGACGCCGTCTACCTGACCGTGGGGCTGCGCATCTACCCGGGCACCCGGCTCGCGGCCATCGCGGCCGCGGAGGGCCTGGTGGCCTCGGACGATCCGCTGCTCGCGCCGCGCTTCTACCTGTCGCCCGCCCTGCCGCTCGGCCCCGCGCTGGCGCGCCTGCGCGCATTCGCCGCCGCCCACCCGCGGTTCCTGTTCTCGGCCGACAGCCGCAACCCGGCGCTGCCGCGGCTGGTGCGGCTCGCCAGCCTGCTGGGCCTGCCGCGCCCGCACTGGCGCTACCTGCACCTGTTCCGCCGCCTCGCGGGCGCGCGGGCCTAGGGTGCGCGACCTGCTGGTCGTGGGGGGCGGACCGGCGGGCGCGGCGACCGCAGCCTGGGCCGCGCGGGCCGGCCTCGACGTGCTGCTGGCCGAGCGGCACGTCTTCCCGCGCGAGAAGGCGTGTTCCGAGTACCTCAGCCCGGAGGCGACGCGGGACCTGGACGCGCTCGGCGTGCTGGACGCGCTCGAGGCGGGCGGTGCCGCACGGCTCACCGGGATGCGGATCGTGGCCGACGACGGCTCGGAGGTCCTGGGCCGGTTCCCGACGGCGCCCGGGCTCCGTCCCTACCGGCCGTACGGGATCGCCCTGCCGCGCTCGCGGCTCGACGCCGCCGTGCTCGGCGCCGCGGCGCGCGCGGGGGCGGGCGTGCTCGAGGGCGTCGCGGTCGAGCAGCTCGTGGTCGAGGACGGGGTCGTGTGCGGCGCCGTGCTTCGGCGCGGCGACCGCCGCTGGGAGGAGCGCAGCCGGGCCCTCGTCGGGGCCGACGGGCTGCACTCGCGGGTCGCGACGCGGCTGGGACTGTCCCGTCGCCGCGGCCCGCGGCGCCTCGCGCTCGTGGCGCACCTCGCCGACGTGGACGGGATGGCCGACTACGGCGAGATGTTCGTGCGCCGCGGCCGCTACGTGGGACTGGCGCCGATCGGCGGCGGCCTGGTGAACGCGGCGGCGGTGGTGCCCGCGGGTGAGGCCGGCGCGATCGCGCGGGACCCGGCCGCGTTCCTCCGTGCGGAGCTGGGTGCCTTTCCCGAGCTGCGGCGGCGCCTGGCCCGCGCGCGGGAGGTGCGGGAGACGATGGCGGCGGGCCCGTTCGCGCGCAGCTCCCGCCGCGCGGTCGCGGACGGCGCCCTGCTCGTGGGCGACGCCGCGGACTTCTTCGATCCCTTCACCGGCGAGGGGATCTTCGCGGCGCTGCGGGGCGGCCGGCTCGCCGCCGAGGCCCTCGCCGCCGCGCTCGCGGCGGGCGCGGCCACGCGCGCGGCGTTGCGCCCGTACCGCCGGGCGAGGCGCCGCACCTTCCTCGGCAAGTGGGCGTTCGAGCGGGTGGCCGCGCTCTCGGCCACGCGGCCGGCCCTGATGCGGCGCTTCGCGCGCCACCTGGCACAGCGACCCGCGGTCGCCGACCTGTGGGTCGGCGTGGCCGGCGATTACGTCTCGCCCGGCGCCCTCCTCGCCCCCCGGGCCCTCGCCGCGCTTATCCTATAGGTAGCGGGATTGCACCGCGGCCCCTTCCATAACTGCGTACCGGGACGACGCCCATGCCGCTCGACGAAGCCGCCTTTCGCCGTACCATGAGCCAGCTGGCGACCGGGGTGACGGTCGTGACCGTGCGGGTGGCGAGGGGACGCGCCGTCGGGATGACGGCCAGCTCCGTGACCTCGCTGTCGCTCGCCCCCCCGATGCTGCTGGTGTGCGTCGGCCGCGACTCCGAGATCCACGACGTGCTGCTCGAGGCCGAGCGGTTCGGCGTGAACGTGCTGGGGGCCGACCAGATCGAGCTCGCGCGCCGCTTCGCGGACCGGGATCGCCAGCTGCTCGAGGAGCGCGAGCTGGTGGCCTCGCCGGGGGGCGCTCCCCTCATCCCGCACTCGCTGGCGCGCATCGAGTGCCGGCGCCGGGGCCAGCTCGATGGCGGCGACCACACCATCGTCACCGGAACGCTGGAGTGGTCGGAGGTGAGCGAGGGAAGACCGTTGTGCTATTTCGGCGGCCGGTACGCCGAGCTGGCCCGGTGAGGGACGCGTCACGCGAGTGGCACGGCGCCGCCCGCCGCTCCGAGCTGCTGGACGATCCGGCGGCCGACGGCGCCACCGTGCTCGCCTCGCTCCGGGACGTGGCGCGCGCCAATCGCTTCCTCGGCGGCACCGCCGCCGTGCTGCGGAGGCTGGACGAGCTGCTCCGCCCCGTGCCGGCGGGCGCGGCGCTCACCCTGCTGGACGTGGGCACCGGCGCCGGCGACATCCCGCGCGCCGCGCGCGCGCGCGCGGCCCGCTTCGGGCTCGGCCTGCGCCTGCTGGCGGTGGAGCGTCACCCGGCGGCGGCACGGCACGCCGCGGCCGGCGGAGACGTGACGGCTCTGCTCGCGGACGCGGCGGCGCTCCCGCTGGCCTCCCGGTCGGTGGACCTGGTGCTCTGCTCGCAGCTGCTGCACCACTACCGGGGCCCCGCGCTGACCGCGATCGTCGCCGAGCTCGGGCGGGTGGCCCGGCTCGGCGTCGTCATCGCCGAGCTCGTCCCGAGCCGGATCGCCGCGCTCGGCCTGTGGCTCGCCTCCTATCCGCTCGGCTTCCGGCCGGTGAGCCGGCGCGACGGGGTGACGAGCGTGCTGAGAGGCTTCACCGGGCCGGCGCTTCGGCAGGCGTGCACGGATGCCGGGGTGGACGCGGAGGTGCGCCTCCATCCCCTGTTCCGGGTCACGGCCGCCTGGAGCGAGCGTGCTGGCGGCGGCGCGGGGCGGGCCGGCCGATGATTCAGGTGGACCGGCGCGAGGTGCGCGCCCCGCTCGCGCGCGTGTTCGACTGCGCGGCCGACGTGGAGCGCTGGCCCGAGTGGCTCGAGCACTACCGCTGGGTGCGCTTCCTGGAGCGTCGCGCCGACGGCGGCGTGGTGGAGATGGCGGCGTGGCGGCGGTTCGGCCCGGTGCGCTGGCCGACGTGGTGGGTGTCCGAGATGCGCATCGATCCCGACGCGCCCGTGGTGCGCTACCGTCACGTGCGCGGCATCACCCGCGGCATGGACGTGGAGTGGAGCTTCGTTCCCGGCGCCGGGGACGGCGTCGCGGTGACCATCACCCACCGCTGGGGCGGGCCGCCGTGGCCGCTGGTGGGGCGGGCCGCGGCGGGTCTCGTGATCGGCCCGGTGTTCATTCACGCCATCGCCCGCCGCACCCTGGCGGGCATCGGCCGCGTGGCCGAGCGCGGAGGCGCGCCGTGAGCGAATCGAGACGCGTGGTGGTAACCGGCGTCGGCTGCGTGACGCCCATCGGGACCGGGGCCGACGGACTGTGGGACGGGCTCCGGGCGCGCCGCTCGGCCGTGCGCACCATCACGCGCTTCGACCCGACCCCGTTCCGCAGCCGCATCGCCGCCGAGATCCCCGACTTCCGCCCGCTCGACTTCCTCGAGCAGCGCCGGGCCCGCCGCCTCGACCGATTCTCGCAGCTGGCGGTGGTGGCGGCCCGCCTCGCGCTCGCCGACGCCGCGCTGGTCCTCGAGCGCGAGGACCGGGACCGCGTGGGCGCGAGCATGGGCTCGGCGCTCGGGGGCGTGGGGTACGCCGAGCAGCAGTTCGCCGCGTTCACCGGCGGCGGGATCCGGGAAGTGGACCCGATGCTGGCGCTGTCGGTGTTCGCGGGCGCGGCGAGCTGCAACATCGCGATCGAGCTGGGCGTGACCGGCCCGAATTCGACCAACGCGATGAGCTGCGCGTCGGGCACCATCGCGGTGGGCGACGCGTTCCGCGCGATCCAGGGCGGGCGCGCCGACGTGATGCTGGCCGGCGGCGCCGAGGCACCGCTGGCGCCGCTGTGCTACGGCGCCTTCGCGGTCATCCGCGCCATGAGCACGCGCAACGAGGAGCCGGCCGAGGCCTGCCGCCCGTTCGACGCGGCGCGCGACGGCTTCGTGATGGGCGAGGGCTCGGCCGTGCTGGTGCTCGAGGAGCGGGGCCGCGCGCTGGCGCGCGGCGCACCGCTGCTGTGCGAGGTGCTCGGCACGGCGGTCACCAACGACGCCTTCCACATGACGGCGCCGCGCCCCGACGGCCGCGAGGCGGCGCGCTGCATCGGCCTCGCGCTGGCGGATGCCGGGGTGGCGCCGCACGAGGTGGACTACGTCAACGCGCACGGCTCGTCGACGCCGCTCAACGACAAGACCGAGACCCTGGCGATCCGCGACGCCTTCGGCGACCACGCCGGGCGGCTGGCGGTGAGCGGCACCAAGGCCTACTACGGCCATCCGCTGGGCGCCTCCGGCGCGATCGAGGCGGGGCTGACCGCCCTGGCGCTGGCGCGCGGATGGCTGCCGCCGACCCTCAACCTCCGCGACCGCGATCCCGAGTGCGACCTGGACTACCTCGCCGGCTCAGGAGCGGAACGCGGCGCGGAGGTGGCGGTGTCCAACTCGTTCGGCTTCGGCGGCATCAATGCGGCGCTGGTGCTCCGGCGCGCCAGCTGAGCGCTTGCGCGTGCGGGAGCGCCCCGGTCATATTGGCGCCGCCGCGCAGTTTCACCACCCACTACGATGCGAGGGACCGAGATGCGCCAGACCCTGCGTCCGCTGATCGCGGAGTTCATCGGCGTCTTCATGCTGACGTTCATCGGCGGCGGGGCGGTGATCGTCAACGCGTACCGGGACGGCACCCTGGGCACGGGCGGCATCGCGGCGGCGTACGGCCTCGCGCTCGCCGTCGCCGTCACGGTGACCATGAGCATCTCGGGCGGCCACATCAACCCCGCCGTCACGGTGGGCCTGTGGTCGGTCGGCCGCATCGACGGCCGAAAGGCCGGCCTGTACGTCGTGGCCCAGCTGCTCGGCGCGATCTTCGCGGCGCTGGTCCTCAAGGGCCTGTTCCCCGCCGGTGCCGCCGAGGTGCAGTACTACGGCGCGCTCAAGCTCGGCCCGGATACCGGACTGCTCGCCGCGATCCTCATCGAGGCGGTGCTCACCTTCTTCCTGGCGCTGGCCGTGATGGGGACCGTGGTGGACCCGGCGGCGCCGAAGGTCGGCGGCTTCGGGATCGGGCTGACGCTGTGGATGTGCGTGCTGGTGGGCGGCCAGCTCACGGGGGCCGCGCTCAATCCGGCGCGCGCCTTCGGGCCGGCGCTCGTTGCCGGTTACTGGCTCGGCCAAATCGCCTACTGGATCGGGCCCATCCTCGGGGCCGTCGTCGCGATGCAGGTCTACGAGAGGTTTCTGCTCAGGAAGGACGCCGCCTAGCCGCGGCGGCTCCGGCGCCCGGCCGGGCGGGCGCCGCGCGGCCCGCGCCGCCTAGCCGGGCGCGGCGTTCAGCGCCACCAGCACGACGTGCAGCCGCCGCTCGTAGCCCTGGAGCGTCTGCACGATCGGATTGCCGATGACCCGCACGTCCCGCCGCATCCCCTTGGCCGGCGCCGAACCCCGCGCCAGCCGCGACAGCCGCGCGGCGCAACCGGCGGCCGTGCGGCTCACCGCCGGTAATCCGACCCGATAGCCGTCGAACGCCGTCTGCACGTTGGGCTGGAAGGCGCAGTGGCGGCACACCTTCCGCACCGCGACGGTCGCCGTCGAGTCCAGGCCCCGGCACGCCCGGCGCAGGTAGTCTCCCATGCTGAGCACCTCGGCATCGGTGCTGTTGAACACCGCCCGCCGGTACACGTCGAGCGCGCTGCGCACGTCGGCCACGCCCTTCGCCACGACGGCGATCGCCGACCGGCTGGTGTCGAAAGCGGCACGGCGCACCTGGAGCGCGCGCTCCCTCGCCGTGGTGGGCTGCTGCAGCGCGGACGCGAATGCGAGCATCGCCAGGATGGACATGGGCGGAACAGTCGAAACGCGGCGGCCGGGAGTCAAGGGCGCTCGGCGCGCCTCGCCCGCGCCGACGGGAAGCTCAGCGGCCCCGGCTCCTCCACAACAACCAGGCGCTGTACGACAGGTAGATGACGGCGGCGGCGACGTACGCCGCGATCATGTAGCCGCCGTTGGCGGGAGGCATCAGGACTCCGCCTGGCTCTGCGCCTGCGCGTCCCGGAGGCGGGCCCACGAGTAGCGGCGGACCAGCAGGGCGACGAAGAAGATCGTGAACACCGTGAACGACAGCAGCAGGGTGAGCAGCATCGAGCCGGGGAGCTGCGGCCGCGAGGTCTGCAGCACCACCGGCTTGGGGTGGAGGGTCCGGAACAGCAGCACGCTGACGTGGATGAACGGCACCAGCAGGGCGCCGAGAATGCCGAGCACCGCCGAATAGCGGGCCCGCCGTCCCGGCTCGTCCACCGCTCCCCGCAGCACCAGGTAGCCGAGGCAGATGAACCACAGGAACAGCGTGAGCGTGAGCCGCGCGTCCCAGGTCCACCACGCGCCCCAGATGGTCTTGCCCCAGATCGGCCCGGTCACCAGCACGGTGGTGAGGAAGACGGTGCCCACCTCCGCCGACGAGGCGGCCAGCAGATCGAGGCGCGCGTCCTTGAGGAACAGGTACAGCAGGCTGCACACACCGACGATGCCGCAGGCCAGGAACGCCACCCATGCGCTCGGCGCGTGGATGTAGAAGATCTTCTGCGCCAGACCCTGGGTGGCCTCCTCGGGCGTGAAGACCAGCGCCCGCACGTACACGCCGGCCACCAGCACCAGGGCCACGGCCATCCACGCGCCGCTCCGGCGCAGGGCGCGCTCGGCCGCGGGGATCGCGGTCATTCCTCGACCGTCGTTTCGAACACGAGGGTGCAGATCACGAAGAAGGTGATGTCGTAGGCCGTCAGCAATTTAAGCCAGGGCGCCCACTCGGCGAAAGGACGGGCCGCGAAGATCTTCGCGCTCATCGAGGCGGCCGCGCTCACCGGGGTCACCAGGAACGGCAGCACCAGCACCAGCAGCATCATCTCGCCGAAGCGGGTGTTCACCGCCATCGAGCTCATCAGCGTGCCGACCGTCACGAAGCCGATCGTGGCCAGGGCGATCACCAGCACCAGCGGCCCGAGCACGCCCAGGAGCGGCACGTTGAAGAACAGCGCGAACAGCGGCAGCGCGATGGCCTCGACGGCCCCGACGAACACCAGGTTCGCCGCGGTCTTGCCCAGGAACAGCGCGGTGCGGCTCGCGGGCGACAGCAGCAGGCCGTCGATCGCCCGGTTCTCCTTCTCGAGGCTGAACGCGCGATTCAGCGCGAGCACGCCCGCGAACGAGAAGGTGATCCACAGGATGCTGGGGGCGAGATCGATGGTCGCGACCGCCGTCGGGTCGCGGGCGAAGTTGAAGATCGCCAGGACCAGCGCCGTGAAGACCAGAGCCGACAGGAAGGCGGTGCGGCTGCGGAACTCGAGCAGCTGGTCCTTGGCGGCGATGGCCCAGGCCTGGGCCAGCAGGCTACGCATCGCGCGAGGTGGCCTCGGCGTAGCGCGCGCGGTAGGCGGCCAGGTCGCCGTCCCGCGCGCCGAGCGACACGAACCTCCCCGCCACCTGGATCGCCACGTGCGACGCCAGCTCGAGCCCCTCGTCGATGTTGTGGGTCACCAGAACCATGGTGCGGTGCTCGGCCCGCAGCCGGGCCAGCAGCGCGCGCAGCGTCGCCGCCGCGCGCTGGTCGAGCCCGCTGAACGGCTCGTCGAGCAGCATCACGTCCGGATCGTGGAGCAGGGCCCGCGCGATGGCGAGCCGCTGCACCATCCCGCGGCTGAACGTCCCCACCAGGTCGCCAGCCCTGACCTCCAGCCCCACGCCCGCCAGCGCGCGCGCCACCGCGGCCCGCGGCTCGGCGAGCGAGTAGAGCCGCGCGTAGAACCGGAGGTTCTCCGCTGCGGTCAGTCCGTCGTACAGCAGGGAGTGATGCGAGATCAGCCCGACGCGGCGCCGATGGGCGGCGTCGCCCCTGACCAGCCGGGCGCCGCCGAAGCTCACGCCGCCGGCGTCCGGCTTCAGCAGGCCGGCGAGCACCCGGAGCAGCGTCGTCTTGCCGGCCCCGTTGGGGCCGAACACCGCCAGCGACTCGCCCGCGCGCAGGGCGAAGTCCACACCCCTGAGGGCCCGCACGTGGCCGAAACGCTTCGCGAGCCCGGCGACCTCCAGCAGCGGCGCGGCGCCGTCAGCCGTCGCCGGCACCGGAATCCGCGGGCAATCGTGTCCGGAGCCGCATCGTGGAGCGCAAATATACTCCTGCGCCCGGTCACGAGCAGCGCGCCACCGCCCGCCCGCTCAGCGCCCCGGCGGCTCGAACTCGAAGCGATCCTCCAACCGGGTCAGCGCGAGGAGGAACCGCAGCTCCTCCGATGCGCCTCGCAGGCACACCGTCCAGCGGCGCTCGGCCGCGTGCTCGCGCACCAGCACCAGCGTGCCCAGGCCGGCGCTGTCCACCTTCCTGGTCCGCTCCAGATCCACCACGATCCGCCGGCTCCCGACGGGCCCGGTCGCCGGATACCTGGACACGGCGGCCAGCGCCTTGCGCCGGAAGGCACGGCGTGATGCGCGGTCGAGGACCGCGGGTGCGCGCACGAGGAGCTCGCTCACGCCACAGCAGAGATGGAGGATTAGTGCCGCGGTGGCGATCTTCTGCCATCTTCATTCGGACAAACGACTTAGGGTGTGATCAGACCGCCAGTTGGGACGCTCTTGCCTGTTGCGGTTCGCAACACTGCTGGACAATGCCATCACCCCGCCTGCACTCCGGGCCGCAGGGGGAAACGCTGAGGGCCCGGGCGGTCGGCCCGGGCCCCCACGCTTCGGCCGGTTCTGGCGACTCAGATCTTGGTGACGTTCGCGGCCTGCAGTCCCTTGGGCCCCTCCCGGACCTCGAACTCCACCTTGTCGTTCTCCTTGAGGGACTTGAATCCCTCCGCCTGAATCGCCGAGTAGTGGACGAAGACGTCCGGGCCACCCTCCCGCTCGATGAACCCGAACCCCTTGGCATCGTTGAACCACTTGACCCGGCCGGTGATGCGAGACATACCTAACTCCTCTGACGGGTGGCGCGAATCACGAATCCCATGCCGCCTGCGAGGAGCGCAGGCTGTCTGAGATCCGTAAATGAGCGCCATACCATAAGACTTTTCCTCCTTTAAGCGCAAGAGTCGTAGACACTTCGGCCCAGAGGCCCAGAAAGGGAGCCCCTGAAATGACGGACGTCCTTCGCATCGACACGTTGCTCGAGGAAACCCGGGTATTCCCGCCGGCGGAGTCGTTCCGAGCCGAGGCGAACTGCTCCAGTCCAACGCTCTACGATTCGGCCTCGCGGGACCCCGAAGGATTCTGGGCGTCGCATGCCGAGCAGCTCGTGTGGTCGCGGCACTGGGACCGGGTCCTGGACTGGGAGCCGCCGCACGCCAAGTGGTTCGTCGGGGGCGAGCTCAACGCGTCGGTCAACTGCCTCGACCGGCACGTGGCGACCGCGCGGCGCAACCAGGCGGCGCTGATCTGGGAGGGCGAGCCCGGGGAGAAGCGCACGATCACCTACTGGGAGCTGTACCGCCAGGTCAACAAGTTCGCCAACGTGCTGAAGAAGCTCGGCGTGCGACGCGGCGACCGGGTGGCGATCTACATGCCGATGATCCCCGAAGTCGTGGTCGCGATGCTCGCCTGCGCGCGCATCGGGGCGCCGCACTCGGTGGTGTTCGGCGGCTTCAGCGCCGAGAGCCTGCGCGACCGGATCAACGACGCCGGGGCGGTGCTGCTGGTCACGGCCGACGGCGGCTTCCGGCGCGGCCAGGTCGTGCCCCTCAAGCGCGCGGCCGACCAGGCCGTCGAGCACTGCCCGACGATCCGGCACGTGGTGGTCTACCAGCGACGGCTCGGCGCCGCCGGCGACGAGGCCTTCGTCCACATGCAGGAGGGCCGGGACCACTGGTGGCACCGGCTGATGCAGGACGTGGCGCCGTACTGCGAGCCGGAGCGGATGGACGCCGAGGACGTGCTGTTCATCCTCTACACCAGCGGCACGACCGGCAAGCCGAAGGGGATCGTCCACACCACCGGCGGCTACCTCACCCAGGTGACGGCGACCACCAAGCTGGTCTTCGACCTCAAGGGCCACGACGTGTTCTGGTGCACCGCGGACGTGGGCTGGGTGACGGGCCACTCCTACGTGGTGTACGGACCGCTGGCGCTGGGGGCGACGCAGGTGATCTACGAGGGCGCGCCGGACTGGCCGGAGCGCGACCGCATCTGGGAGATCGTGGAGCGCTACGGCGTCACGGTGTTCTACACGGCGCCCACCGCCATCCGGGCGTTCATGAAGTGGGGGGCCGAGCTGCCGGCGCGGCACGACCTGTCGACCCTGCGGCTCCTGGGCACGGTGGGCGAGCCGATCAATCCCGAGGCGTGGATGTGGTACCACCACAACATCGGCGGCCAGCGCTGTCCGATCGTGGACACCTGGTGGCAGACCGAGACCGGCGGCATCATGATCACACCGCTGCCCGGCGTGGTCGCGACCAAGCCGGGCTCGGCCACCCGCGCGTTTCCCGGCGTGAGCGCGGAGGTGGTGGACGGCGGTGGCGCGCGGGTCGAAGTGGGCGGCGGTTTCCTGGCGCTGACGGCGCCGTGGCCCGGGATGCTGCGCACCATCTGGGGAGACGACGACCGCTACCGCGAGATCTACTGGTCGAAATGGCCGGGGATGTACTTCGCGGGCGACGGCGCGAAGCGGGACGAGGACGGCTACTTCTGGCTGCTGGGCCGCGTGGACGACGTGCTGAACGTCGCCGGCCATCGCATCGGCACGATGGAAGTCGAGAGCGCGCTGGTGGACCACCCGGCCGTGGCGGAGGCGGCCGTGGTGGGCAAGCACCACGAGCTCAAGGGGCAGGCGGTCGCCGCGTTCGTCACGCTCAAGTCCGGCTTCGAGCCGCACGACGAGCTGAAGGACGACCTGAAGGAGCACGTGGTGACGAAGATCGGCGCGATCGCCCGGCCGGACGACGTCCTGTTCACGGCCGACCTGCCGAAGACGCGCAGCGGCAAGATCATGCGGCGGCTGCTCAGGGACATCGCGGAGGGACGCGCCCTGGGCGACACGACCACGCTCGCCGATCCGGCGGTGGTGCAGAAGCTCAAGAACGACTACGAGGAAGGCGAGGCCTGACGGTGTTTCAGACGATCGTGGTGACCACGGACTTCTCGGCCAACAGCGCGGTGGCGGTCAAGCCCGCGATCGAGCTGGCGCGCCGGTTCGGCGGCCGCATCGTCCTGGTGCACGCGCTGGAGGGCGCGAGTCCCGACCCCCAGGTGGTGGCCGTGGACCTCGCGGCCCTGGCGGCGATGACCCGCGAGCAGCTCCAGGAGTTCGGTGCCCGGGAGATCGGCCGGGAGGTTCCGTGGGCCGCGGAGGTGGTGTACGGCCCCCCCTACCTCGCCATCACCGACGCGGCCGCCCAGCACCACGCGGACCTGATCGTGGTCGCCACGCACGGCCGGACCGGCCTGTTGCACCTGCTGCTGGGCAGCGTGGCCGAGCGCGTCGCGCGCACGGCCGCGTGCCCGGTGCTCACCGTCAGGGTGCCGGGCTAGCCTTCGCCAGCGCCGCCGCCGACACCACGAAGATCGCCACGATCACCAGCCCCGAGACGCTGCACCACAGGCAGACGGCGTGGATGACGAACAGCTCCAGCGCCAGCAGGTAGAGGGAGAACAGCACCCCGAGGGCCGCGAGCGCCGCGAGCCAGCGCGTCGCCTGCGGCAGCGACGCCTGATCCTCCCGCAGCCCGTACAGCGCGACCGCCAGCAGTACGACGTAGCCCGCCACGCCGTAGGCGGCGACCGGAAGGCCGAGCAGGGTCGCGTAGCGGCTGGTATTGACGCGCTCGCAGCCGCCGCTCCCCACGCACTTGAGCGTGCCCACCAGCCCGAGCTTGTAGAGCAGCAGGTAGGCCGACACCAGCAGGCCCACCAGGGCGAGGGCCGCCGCCGCCATCCGATGCCGCATCGCTCCCCCTAGCGGCGTCGGGTCGAAGCCGGCCCCCGCGCGGCCGCCGCGACCGAGTCCACGATCCGGGTGAGGTCGTCGAAAGCCGGCGTGTACGACAGTGCGCGTCCGTTGACGTACACGGTGGGAGTGCCGTTGACCCCGAGCTTCTCGCCCGTGCAGCGGTTCGCCTCGATGGTCGGCCAGTGCCGCCGCTGGGTGAGGCAGACCTGGAAGCTGTCGGGATTCAGGCCCACCGCGCGCGCGTAGGCCAGGAACTTCCGCTCCGGACGCTGGTCGGCGAACCAGTCGTCCTGGTGGTCGTACAGCGCGTACTCCATCTCCCAGAACCTGCCCTGATCCGCGCCGCACGCCGCCGCCACGTGGGCCAGCGGCGAGTTGACGTGCTGCTGCAGCGGAAAGTCCATGAACTGCCAGCGGAGCTTGCCGGTCGGAATCAGCCGCTGCTGGACGTCGGGCATCGTGAGAATGGCGAACCGGGCGCACGACGGGCACTCGAAGTCCGCGTACTCGGTGATCTGCACCGGCGCCGTGTCGGGGCCGAGCGCCTGGCCCGCGGCCGGCACGCCGCCCAGCGGCGGCCCGCCGCAGTCGGCGATCACCAGCGGCGCCCCGGGGCCGCTCGTCGCGGCGCGCACGATCAACGCGATGCCCGCCACGGCGATCACGCCGAGCAGCAGGTAGAACCGCTTCACCGACCGTCCGGCTTCCGCCATGGATCCTCCTCTTCGCCTCCGGGTTCGGCCTCCGGCGACCACCCGCGCGTGGCCTCGTTCACGATTCGCCGGTGCTCCGCCACCTCGGGCGTGTCGAACGTCTGCCGCACCTCGTAGCGGAACAGCTCGGAGCGGATGTCCCCCATCGCGCGCAGCAGCGCCGACGACTCCCCGAGCAGGCCGCCCCGGCGGTCGAGGTCGATGATGCGCAAAGCCAGGGCCCGCAGCATCTCGACCAGCTGCTCGGCGCGCCGGGGATCGTAGGTGTCGTCGGGGGTCATCCCGGGTCTATCATACCCAGGCCACGCACGGTCGCCAACTCGCACCGCGGCGCGCCACGCCCTATCATCCAGCGTGCCCAGGCCGGCGCCATCCTCCCCGTACCTCGCCTCGCCCCGCGCTCTCCTCGAGCTGGCCCGGATCGCCGCCGCCCCGCTGCGCTACGGCCATGCCGTGCGCATCCATCGCGACGGCGCGCGGGCCTTTCCCGCGATGCTGGCGGGCATCCGCGCGGCCCGGAACAGCGTCAGCTTCGAGAACTTCATCGTCGCCGACGACCAGACGGGCCGGGAGTTCGCCACGGGACTCGAGCAGGCGCGGCGGCGCGGGGCCCGCGTGCGCGTGCTCTACGACCCCATCGGCACGCTGATGGTACGGGGCGGCTCGATGGCGCGGCGGCTCAAGGACGCGGCCGTCGAGGCCCGCGCGTTCCGCCCCCTTTCCCCGCTGGCCCCCTGGAGCTGGCTCCGGCTGCGTCACCGCGACCACCGCAAACTGCTGGTGTGCGACGACGTGATCGCCTTCGTGGGCGGCATCTGCATCGCCGACCACTGGGCTCCCTCCGCCCTCGGCGGCGCCGGCTGGCGCGACACGGCGATCTCGGTGCGCGGTCCTGCAGTGGCCGACTTCCAGCTCGCCTTCGAGCGGATGTGGCGCCGGGCCCGCGAGGAGCCCGCCTCCACGGCGCGGCAGGAGCCGACGCCGCGCGAGACGGGGGAGGCGGCCGTGGTGGTGGTCGGCGACCGCCCCGGCCTGGGGCGCGTGGGAGCGATCTACCGGTGGCTCGCCGACCACGCCGAGGAGACGATCGAGCTGACCGACGCCTACTTCGTCGCCCCGCGCGAGGTGCTCGACGCGCTGATCCGCGCCGCGCGCCGCGGGGTCCGCGTCCGCCTGCTCGTGCCGGGCCGCAACAACCACCCGGTGGCCGGCCTGGCGGCCCGGCGCATCTACCAGCCGTTGCTCGACGCGGGGGCGGAGATCCACGAGTGGACGGGCGTGATGCTCCACGCGAAGACCGCGGTCGTGGACGGCCTCGTGACCCTGGTCGGCTCGAGCAACCTGGACCCGCTGTCCCTGCGCCGCAACTTCGAGCTCAACGCCCTCGTGGCCGATCCCCAGACGGGAACCCGGATGAGGGACCTGTTCACCTCCGATCTGACCCAGGCGGCACGGGTCTTGCCTGATGAATGGCGACGGCGGCCGCTCCATGCCAAGGCGGCGGAAGCCGCCGCCAGGATGTTCGCCGATCTGCTGTGAGTTTGCCCGAGCCTCGGCGGCCCCTTATATTTTTCGCACGACGGCGGGATGTCCCGCCCGAATGGAGGTGTGATGTCGAAGCACAGTAACCGCCGCAAAGTGCAAGTGCCGACGGCCTTCGAGTTGGCCCGCGACGAGCTGTTCAGTCATATCCTCCGCTGCGGAGTCCTCGAGGCAGCCGAGGAGCACCGGAAGGACTGGTTCGACGACACGATGGCGTACCTGGGAGAGCGGTACGAGGAGCTGACCCCCGTCCAGGTGCAGGAGCTTCGGACCCTCGGCGAGCGCTATTGCCAGCCGGTGGTATCGAGGCCCGAGTCCGTCGCCACGGCCGGAGTGGTCTGAGCCGACCGAGCGACTGAGCCCGGCATCGTGCGCCCCGGAGCCTAGCGGCCCGGGGCGTTGTGCTTCCGCCACCGGTAACCGATGGCGACCCGGGCTCCCCCGCCGACCCCGATCTCCACGAAGGTGCCGCCGCCGCCGCCCGGTGCCCCCTCCACGCCCAGCACCAGCAGCACGTAGGGCACCACCCGGCCGCGCCTCACGACGACGGAGAGTCCTCCGCCCCCGTACGCGGCGCTGCCCGCGGCCTTGGCGGGATCGACCAGAAAGTGGTACGCAAGATCGGCGCGGAACCCGAGCTTCCCGTCGCCGAAGGAACCCAGCGCCACCGCCGGCGCGATCCGGTCGCGCTGGTCGTCCCTCCAGTCGAGCCCGAACCCCGCCCCGTAGAAGGCCGGCCTCGAGAGCGCCCCGACGCCCCAGACCTGCGCTTCCCTGAGACTCTGGGCCCGCGCCGGAAGGGCGACGAAGGCCGGCAGCAGCAGCAGCGGGCTACGCCTCCAGCACCAGCTCATAGCGGCGCGCGATGTCCGGGGCGAGCGAGTGGGTCACCGAGCAGTACTTCCCGAGCGAGAGGTCGATGGCGTGGCGCACCTGCTCCTCCCGAGCGCCCGCCGCGCGGACCCGGTAGGTCAGCACGATCGACGTGTAGCGCTTGGGATGATCCGGCCGGCGCTCGCCCACCACGTCGACCGTCATCGCCTGCACCGGCAGGCGCATCTTCTCCAGAATCGACACCACGTCGCTGGCCGTGCAGGCCGCCAGCGCCACCAGCAGCGTGTCCATCGGCCCGGGGCCGGTCTTGCCGTCGCCGTCGACCGCGATCGGGGGCTTGCCCTCGGGACCGCCCTCGAACGCCATCCCGTGCTGCCAGCGCAGCGAGATGCGCTTCGTCGGGGCCGCCACTCATGATCCCCCTGGCCCGTGCGCCGACAGGCCGACCAGGAACCGGTGCCGGCCGAGGCGATCCAGTGCGTGGTACTCGATCAGCCAGTTGAAGGCCGGCCGGAAGTGCAGCTCGAAGCCCAGCACCACCGTCGGCCAGAGATCGGTGCAGCCGGTACACCGGGTCATGTGGCCCAGGCCGAGCCCGACGTAGGGGATGGCCGGCGCGTTGTCGGGCTGGAAACGGTAGATGATCTCGCCAGCCCAGTGCAGCCGGGTGGTGTTGCCGTCGGACGAAACCTCGAGCGACGGCCGCAGGCGCACCCGCGGCGACCACATCTCGGCGATGTCCAGCGTGGAGCCGACGACCCACTGCGCCGGCCGCGACACGTCGATGCCCACGCGGGTCGAGAAGCTGAACAGGTCCATCTCGAAGCCGGTGCCCGAGGCGTACCCCTGGCTGCCGCCGGACGGCGGCTGGAACTCCTGCGCCGGGGCACGGGGGGCGGCGCACGCGAGCGGCACCGCGACGAGCATCAGCCGAATCGCTGCCTGCATCCGAAACCTCCTCAGGGGTGCGGCCGCTCCACCTTGCGCACAACCAGTCGGCCGTAGTCGGCGAGCGCGTAGAGCGCCATCGCCGCCGTGGCCCACGCCAGCGGCCTCAGGAACGACGAATCCAGCAGCCAGGCGAACAGGGTCAGCGTCTGGCCCACCGTGACGGCCTTTCCGCCCACGCGGGCCGGGGGCACCCTGAACGGCCGGTGCGCGACCACGCTGGCCAGATACCCGGCAGGTGCGAGGACGTCCCGCAACAGGACCCCGGCGACCTCGAACGGCCCGAGCGCCCCCGAGAGGGCCAGCACTCCGAAGGCGGTGAGCATGAACACCTTGTCGGCCACGGGGTCCATCCAGGCTCCGAGCCGGGAGGGGCCAAGTCGCCGCGCCAGCCACCCGTCCAGCAGGTCGGTGGCCGCCGCCGCCGCGAGCACGCCCAGGCGCACGCCGACCGCCGGGAGATAGACGAACACCAGCGCCAGCGGGACGCGCGAGAACGACACGACGTTGGCCGGCGTAAGTACCTTGCCGGAACCGACTTGCCGCTCTCCGGAACCCGCGGTACCTTCAGCCTTCACCCATGGACCTCGCGCTGCTCAGGCAAGCCGCCATCTTCCACGACCTCGACGAGGGCGAGCTGGCGCGCGTGCTCGAGATCTGCAAGGAGCAGAAGTTCCGGAGCAGCGCAACGGTGTTCAAGGAAGGCGAGCCGAGCAACCGCCTGTACATCATCGCCGAGGGCGAGGTCCGGATCAGCCGGATCGTGCCGGGGAGCGGCGAAGAGGCGTTGGCGGTCCTCAAGGCCGGCACCTGTTTCGGCGAGATGGGCATCTTCGACCGCTCCGAGCGCTCGACCGACGCGATCGCCAACACCGACTGCACGCTGCTGACCATCACGCGCTCCGACTTCGAGCTGCTGCTCGACTTCAACCGGGACGTCGCGTACAAGGTGCTGTGGGCCGTGGTCCGCCTGCTGTCCAGCCGGCTGCGCGTGACCAACGACAACCTCCGTTCGTTCCTCGCGATGTCCATGTTCTGAGCGGTGCGCCGGCGGCCGCGGCCGCCGGCGTGGTCACACCGCAACGCGGAATCGGGCGTCGAGGGCCAGGGCCCGGTCCGGGAACGCCACCAGCGGATTGATGTCCAGGTCGAGGATGGCCTCGTGCTCGCCCGCGAGCTGGGACACGCGCTGGAGGATCTCCTCGAGCGCCACCACGTCCACCGCCGGCTCGCTCCGCACGCCCTCCAGCAGCGGGTAGCCCCGAATCGCCCGGACCATCTCGCGGGCGTCCACGTCCGACAGGGGATGCACCCGGAAGACGACGTCCTTGAGCACCTCCACCGCGACCCCGCCGAGGCCGAACATGATGAGCGGGCCGGTGCGCGGGTCTCGGGCGGAGCCGACGATGGTCTCGCGGCCACCGGGGATCATCCGCTGCACCAGCACCGCGTCGGGCGAGACGCCTGCCCGCTCCCGCACGCGCTGCAGCATCCGGCGGTAGCCCTCGCGGACCTCGCTCTCCGAGCCGAGCCCCACGACGACGCCGCCCACGTCGCTCTTGTGGACGATGGCACCGCTGATGACCTTGAGCACGACGGGGTGGCCCACGTCGCGCGCGGCCGCGACCGCCTCGTCTTCGGTGAGCGCGCGGCGCCACGGCACTGTGGGGATCCCGTAGGCCTCGAGCACCTCCAGCGCCTCCGTCTCGCTCAGCTTCTCCCGCCGCTCGTGCCGTGCCCGGGCGACGATCTCGGTCACCTTCGCGGCGTCGGCCGGGAACCGCTGCACGGTCCCCTCGGGCCGCTCGAGCCACTTCCGGTAACGGTTCATCGCCGCCAGCGCGCGCGCGGCCGACTCGGGGAAGATGTAGCCAGGCATGCCCGCGCGGAGCAGGTTGCGCATCCCCGCCGAAACGCCCTGCCGGCCGAGCAACACGGCCATCACCGGGATGTCGCGCCTGGCGGCGGTGGCCTTCACGATCGCCTCCGCCACGTCGCCCGCCTTGCCCTTCAGGGGCGGCGGGGCCACCGACACGATCACCGCGTCGATGTTGGGGTCCTGCAGCACGAGGCCGAGCACGTTGCCGAAGGTCTCGGCGGTGGCGGAGGCGATGAGGTCGACCGGGTTGCGGACCGCGGCCTCCTCCGGCAGCTGCGCACGGATGGCGCCCTGGGTCTCGGGCGCCAGCTCCGCCACCCTGAGGCCGGCCGACTCGCAGGCGTCCGCGAGGATGATGGCGGGGCCGCCGGCGTTGCTGATGATGGCCACCCGGTCGCCCTTGGGCAGCGGCAGCCGCGGGAACGCCATCGCGTAGTCGAACAGCTCCTCCACGGTCTGCGCGCGCAGAACGCCGCACTGCTCCATGAGCGCGTCGGCCGCCAGGTCCGTCCCGGCCAGCGCCGCCGTATGCGACGAGGCCGCGCGCGCCCCGGCGGCGGTACGGCCCGCCTTGACCACGAAGATCGGCTTGTGGCGCGTGAGCCGCCGCGCGATCTCGTAGAAGCGCCGCGCGTTGCCGAAGCTCTCCAGGTACATCAGGATCACGCGAATCGCCGCGTCGTCGGCCCAGTAGAGCAGCAGGTCGTTCCCCGACACGTCCGCCTTGTTGCCCACCGACACGAACTGGTGGATCCCGATCCCCAGCTCCTCGGCGTAGTCGAGGATGCTGAGGCCCATCGCGCCCGACTGGCTGATGAAGCCCACCGGCCCGTAGGGCGGCATCGTCGGCGCGAAGGTGGCGTTCATCGAGAAATCGGTCGAGCTGTTCAGCACGCCCATGCAGTTGGGACCGACCATCCGCATCCCGTGCCGCCGCACGATCTCGACCAGCCGCCGCTCGCGCTCCGCGCCTTCCCCGCCCACCTCCGCGAACCCCGCCGTGATGACGACCAGGCCCTTCACGCCCTTCTGCCCACACTCCTCCGCTGTCGCGAGCACCAGGTCCTTCGGCACCACGATGACGGCGAGGTCCACCGGGTCCGGGATGGCGGTCACGCTGGGGTAGGCGCGGATCGAGTGGACGACCGGCGCCTTCGGATTGACCGGGTACAGCGGTCCCTGGAAGCCGTAGCGGATCAGGTTGTCGAGGATCTGGTACCCGATGGTGTTCGGGTGCCGGGATGCGCCGACGACCGCGATCGAGCGTGGACGGAGGATCGAGTCGAGCACTGACAGAACCTAGATGCGGGCCGGAGGAGGAACAAGCGTGCGCTTGGCATTCGCGGCGGCCGCGTGTAGACTGGGCCACCGATGGTGCCCCGCGCCCCCAGCATCGCCGCCGCTCTGTCGTGCGCTGCCGCGCTCTTCGCCTGCTCCGGCGGAGGGGGCGGCGAGGGCCCCGGCTACACCGTCACCATCCAGCCGTCCTCCGCCGCCCTGTGCGTCGGCGACAGCCAGGCCTTCACGGCGCAGGTCCTGGACGGCTCGGGCCGGCCCGTGACGGGTGCCGTGCCCGCCTGGAGCTCCGGCACGCCGCAAGTCGCGTCGATCGATCCCTCGCGCGGCGTGGCCCGCGCCCTCACCACCGGCTCGACCGCGATCGCCGCCACCTACGGCGGAGCGCACAGCGCGCCCGCGACGCTCGACGTGCCCTCCGACCTCGTGCCCGAGTTCGTGCCCGACAGCGTGGTGCTCGCACCCGGCGACACGATCACGCTGGGCGCTCGCCTGCGCCGGACCTCCGGCGGGCAGGTGCCGGCCCGCACGCCCGTGATCGCCCCCCTCGACACCACCGCCGCGCAGCTGGACGCGACCGGCCTCGTGACGGCGAAGGCCGTCGGCCGGGCCAGCCTGTCGCTGTCGGCGTGCGGCTTCCAGGGCCGGGGCGCGGCGGACGTGTACAGCCCGTCCGACTCGGTGACCGGCAGCGCGTACCTGTGGCTGTCGGGCCCCAAGGAGGTGCGGGCGCGGCTTCCGGCGCGCGCGATCAACTTCACGCGCACCAACGGGCAGCCCGCCGTCGAGATCGGCGACAGCGGCATCAAGGCGCTCGCGTACGTGGACACGGTGGCCGTGGCCGGAACGGCGATCCTGCCCCTCGACTCGCTGAACTCGAGCGAGCTCGTCGCGAAGCTGCAGTGCCATCCGCCCCGGCCGTTCGCCACCTACTCCGACGCGACCAGCCTGACCCAGCCCACGGCCTTGTTCTCGCTTCAGGGCGGGACGGCGCACGTCACGAGCTACGCCGCTCGCACCGGCTACGCGGTCGTGTCCGGCCGGATGGTGCTCCGCATGCGGGGGATCGTGAACGGACAGCTGGGCTCGGGCGGCGCCCCGGACACCCTCTCGGCCATCTACACCTTCAGCGCGCCGCTGGTGACGTGGGGGAATGCGTGCCCGTGATGCCTACGGGTGGTAGGTGGTAGGTGGTGGGTGGTGGCAACCACGACCTACCACCCACCAGCCACCAACTGCCGTTCCTACCTCAGTATCCTCACCAACCCCGCATCCGCGTAGCCCCGCAGGAACGCTTCGGCGTCCGTGGCCGGCACGCTCACGCCGGTGAGCCGCGTGGCGCGCGCCGCCGCCCCGGCCAGGAACTCCTCGATGGGCCGCCCCGAGTACGCCTGGTCGTCGTCCCTCATCCCGGCGACGATGTCCTCCCAGGTCCCGACGTAGGTGACGCCGTCGCTGGTCGTGACGCGGTGGACCTCGAAGCCGCGCTTCTGCCGGTGCATCGCCTGTAGCTCGGTCACGAGCGTGCCGAACAGCTCCAGTTGCGCGGGATCGCGGGAGCCCGTTCCGTCGGGCCCGGCGGCCTCGATCTCCGCCAGCAGGAGGTCCGTCGCGTCGGCGTCACCGGCCAGGTCCGCGAGCCGCACCAGCCACGGCTTCAGCTCGGGATCGTCCTCGGGAAGCCGGTAGACGCTGCGCTTGAGCTCGATCAGCCGCCAGATCCCGAGCTCGTCCCAGTGGTCGTCGGGCTCGGTGCGCTCGAATTCGGCCAGCGACGGCTCGTACTCGCCGCGATCGTAGAGCAGGTTGGCCAGGTAGATCCGCGCTTCCGTGTGCTTGGGGTCGAGCTCGAGCGCGTGGCGCAGCCAGCGCAGCGCGTCCGTCTCGGCCGAGAGCCGGTGGGCGGCGTAGCCCACGCAGGCAGCCGCCTCCGCGCTCGCCGGATGGGAAAGCAGCGCGATCTCGAAGAAGCGGCGCGCCCCCTCCACCATCCCCTCCCGGAACAGCGCGCGGCCCATCTGCAGCACGATGTCCAGGTCGTCCTTGAAACCCAGCTCCAGGACGCGGTCGAAGCACTTCAGCCCCGCGTCGCGCGCGCCGAGCTTCAGGAGCACCTCGCCGAGCCCTGCCAGCGCGTCTTCGTGATCCGGCTCGACCTTCAGCGACGCCTCGAAGCTCTGCCGCGACCAGGCGTATTCCTCGCGCGCCAGGCGCGCATAGCCCAGGCCGACGAGCAGCTCCAGCGCGTCGGGATAGACCGCCAGACCTTCCTTCAGTACGCCTACCGCTTCGTCGTATCGTCCCTCGTTGTACAGCTGGTGAGCTCGCTCATCGTATTCGTCCGAGCTAAGGAACGGATCGGACATCGAGCAGGACTCCCCCGGGAAGGTTGTGCAATGATAAGAACGCCCGGAATCACGAGCAAGAGTGGAAATGGTTGCCAGACGGCGAGTTGGCCCCCCGGACGGACCCTCTCGGCCGGCGTGCGCGCCCGGCGGGGGACCCCCGGGAGCGCTCCCAAACGAAGCGCCCGGACTCCGCGACGTCGCCGGAGTCCGGGCGCACGAGCGAGCCTGGGCCCTAGCGCTTGCCCGTCATCTCGTCGGCCAGCGCACCGGCGTCGTACACGTGCCGGAGCGCCTCGATGATGCCGCGGGAATCCACCCACACGGCGCGCCCCACCGCCTCCGAGTAGAGGAAGCGGAGCGGCTGGTCCTCGATGTTGCCGTCGAAGACCAACCCGACGATCTCCGCGTTCTTGTTGATCACCGGGCTGCCCGAGTTGCCGCCGATGATGTCGCAGGTCGACACCGCGTCGAACGGGGTGGACAGGTTGAGCGAATCGCGATGCGACACCCAGCGCGGCGTCAGGTCGAACGGCGACTTCTGCCCGAAGCTGTAGAACCGGTCGTACAGGCCGTAGAAGGTCGTGAACGGCGGAGCGACGGTGCCGTTGTACGGATACCCCATCACTTCGCCGTCCTGGATCCGCAGGCTGAACGTGGCATCGGGCGAGACGGTGTTGCCGAACACCGCCAGCAGCGCGCGGGCGATGCGCTCGGACGCCTGCGCGTCGCGGGCGTTGAGGTCGGTCACCTGCTTCGTGATCTGCCGTTCCACCGGGTCGATGAAGGCCGCCAGCCTGATGAACGGGTCGGTCGAGGCCTTCACCGCCGCGGCGCCGCCCTGGATCAGGGCCTGCCGCTGGTCCGCCGTGAGGAGCTGGCTGCCCGTGACCATCTCGCGCGCCGCCACTTCGGGCGTGCGGCCGGCCAGCACCATCCTGACCAGCGGGTCGGCGGCGGGCATGTCCTTCTGCAGCTGCCCGAAGTAGGCGGCCAGCGTCATGATCTCGGACGCCGTGTCCACCGGCGCCGCGACCATTCCCTGCACTCGCTGCTGCATCGAGTCGCGATACATCAGCAGGCGCTCGCTGTCGGGCTTGGCGGCCTCCGCCGGCTGGCGCACGATGTAGGCCGCGAGCTGCAGCAGCCGGGCGCCATAGGCGTCGAACGCGTAGTAGCGCCGCCGCACGGCCAGCTGGCCGAGCTGGTGCCACACGGCCGCGCTCTCGTCCCACGCGCTGCCATACAGCCGCTTCCACTCGGGGTTCGCGTCCACCTTGGCGCGGAAGTTCCGCTCCCACTCCCGCTTGTGCGCCATCATGGCCGGATTGGTGAGGCCGGCCTGGTACCCGTCGATCGCCTTGTAGGAGTTCTCGAGGCCGAAGATCAAGTTGCGCAGGACGCGAGCCCGGCCCTCGCTCAGGTTGGAAAGCTGATGCGCGATCCGGATCCGGTCCGCCAGCTGGCGCAGGTTCGCCGGATACTGCACGTCGCGCAGGTACTCCATCTGGGCCACCGTGTTGAGCCGGCCCGTCCCTCCGGGATTGCCGACCGCGAACACCAGCTCGTGGTCGCTCGAACCGTTCGGGCTCCAGCGGAAGTACTCGGTGTGCGCGGGCTGGCCGTTCACGTACACGCGCACGATGGACATGTCGAGGTCGTAGCGCGGGTAGGTGAAGTTGTCCGGGTCACCCCCGAAGAACCCGGTCTGGCTCTCGACTGCGAACACCAGTCTCAGGTCGGTGTAGTGCCGGAACCGGTACAGCTTGTACTGACCGCCCGCGTACATGGTGACGACCTGGCAGCGGACGTCGGCCGCGCCGCCCTGGCAGCGGTCCTCGAGCCCCTTGATCGCGGCGTCGCGCAGGGTCGCCGCCCGGCCGGCCGGCGTTCCCGCCGGAATGGCCGCGCTGACGCTGTCGGTGACGTCGGTGATGGCGAGCAGCTGGTCGAGGGACATCCCCGGACACGGCCGCTCATCGTCGCGCGTCCTGGCGTAGAAGCCGTCCCGCAGCAGATCCTCACCGGGCTTGGTCACGGCGTCGATGCAGCCGCGGCCGCAGTGGTGGTTGCTCATCACCAGGCCGTCGGGCGAGACGAACGACGCCGAGCAGCCCGGCAGCCGGCCGGCCGACAGGCGCACGTGATCGAGCCAGTCCTGGCTGGGGCGGAAGTTGTAGCGATGGGCCCAGTAGTCCAGCGGCGGCGCGTCGAAGGTCCACATCTTCCCGGTCTCGATCCCCGGGTACTCGGCCGTCGCCGGCTGCTGCGCGCGGAGGGCCGCGGCGGCACCCAGGCTGAGGGCCAGGAACATCACAGGAGCGATGCGCACTCGATGCATGGGAACTCTCCGTTGAAGGCGGGATCTGAAGCAACGCCTGCGGCCGTCGCAAATTCTATACGAGCCCGCGCCAGCCGGCGTTGCAGTGGCCACCCGGGCCGGCGTCGCGCCGCGTCGCGGCCCTTCACCGCCGCCGCCGGCCCTCGGCGCCCGGGCCCCACACCACGCCGTCCGGGAACCGGGCCATCTCCCTGAGCCCCAGGCGGTTGGCGAGCGAATCGGGCGGCGCGCCGCTCCTGAGGTCGAAGGGGAAGCGAACCAGCAGCCCGTTCCGCCGACGGAGCACCTGCCCGAACGCCGCCACGGAATCCGCGTCGAGCGTCTCGGGCACGTCGCGCGTCGGCCGGCCCGTCACGAAGTACGCGGTGGCCGTGTTGTTGGAGAAGATCGCCGCGTCGCGCCCCTCGGTGCGCAGCCACTCGCCCAGCCTCGAGCCACGCCACTCGTCGCTCGCATATCCCCAGCCGCCGTCGAGCGCGTCGCCGACCGCCAGGATCGTGGCGCGCGCCGAGCCCGCGAGCCAGAGCAGCCACAGCAGCGCGACCGCGACGCGCGCGCCGCGCTTCCACTGCCGCCACGCCGCGCCGAACGCCGTGACCACGGCGAGCTGCGCCAGGACGATGAACGGTGACAGCAGCCGCTCATCGAACGGGATCGTGCGGTCCACGAACAGACGGGAGAACACGACCAGCCCCGCATAGCACGCCGCCAGCAGGCCCGCCGCCCCCACCACCCGGCGCGGCGCGACCGCCGGCTCCGGGCCCGCGCGAGCCACCCGCACCATCATGGCCAGTCCGAATCCGCCCACGGCCACCGCGACCGACGCCGCCAGCCACCCGAGCGGGACGGACGGCGCGAGCCACGCGCCAAGGGTGCCCGCCAGCTCGCGGAGCGTCGGCCCCCACCCGCCCCGCAGGCCGAAGCTCCGCACCTCGCCCGACTCCGCCGCGGTCCGCAGCCACCAGGCGAACTGCAGCGCGATGGAGGGGGCCGCCGCCACGACGGCCCGGCGCAGCCGCTCCGCCCGGCTGCCGGAGAGGCCCCAGGCCCACAGCACCACCGCCCCGGTGCTGGCGAACGCCGCGTAGCGCACCATCCCCGCGGCGGCCGCGGTGAGGCCGTAGGTCCAGGGCCGCTCCGAGATCGTCATCAGCACCAGCGTGGCCAGCAGCAGGGCCAGGCACAGCGGCTCGCTCACCACCTGCCAGTGGTCGAAGGCGAAGCTGGGCGTCACCAGGAACACGGCCCCGGCCAGGAGCCCGGCGCCCGGACCGGCCGCGGCGCCGACGAGCCACGCCGCCAACGCGACCGTCGCGAACGCCGCCGCGGCCTCGACGCCGCGGGCCGCCTGCACCGGCGGCGCCCCCAGCGCGACGGGAACCGCGATGGCGACCGGGAAGCCCGGGGGGAAGTGCCCGAGCGCCGCGGTGCTGTCGGCCGCGGACCACGGCCCCGCGGGAACGCGCAGCGTATGGTGCCGGGCCAGCGACTCGGCGGCGCCGACGTAGGACATGGTGTCGGGATCGAGTCCGGGCCCCGGAGGCTCCGTCACCGCGAGCACGCCGACGCACGCCAGGGCCCCGGACAGCACGGTCACGAGGGTGCGGCGCACGGCCACGAATGTACTATACAGACGGATGCGCGCGATGCTCCTCGAGGCGGCGGGCCGGCCGCTCGTCGCGGCCGATCTCGGGGACCCCGTGCCGGGGCCCGGTCAGCTGCTGCTGCGGGTGCTGGCATGCGGCGTGTGCCGGACCGACCTCCACGTGCTCGACGGCGAGCTGCCGAAGCCGAAGCTCCCCCTCGTGCTGGGCCACGAGATCGTGGCCGAAGTGGTCGCCGGCGGCCCGCTCGCCACCCGCTTCGCCGCCGGCGACCGCGTCGGAGTGCCGTGGCTCGGTTGGACCTGCGGCGAGTGCCCGCAGTGCCGCGCCGGCCGCGAGAACCTCTGCGCCAGGGCGCGGTTCACCGGCTACGACATCGACGGCGGCTACGCCGAGTACGCGATCGCCGACGAGCGCTACTGCTTCGCCCTGCCCGACGCCGATCCGGCCGAGACCGCACCGCTGCTGTGCGCCGGCCTCATCGGCTACCGCTCGCTTTTGGCCGCGGGCGATGCGGCCGAGCGCCTCGGCATCTACGGGTTCGGCGCCGCCGCCCACATCGTCGCGCAGCTCGCGCGCGCGCAGGGACGCCGCGTCTTCGCGTTCACGCGCCCGGGCGACGAGGAAGCCGCCCGCTTCGCGCGGCAGCTCGGGGCGGCGTGGACCGGCTCCTCCGGCGACCAGCCCCCCGAACCGCTCGACGCCGCGATCATCTACGCTCCCGTCGGCGCCCTCGTCCCGGCCGCCCTGAAGGCGGTGGATCGCGGCGGCACGGTGGTCTGCGCGGGCATTCACATGAGCGACATCCCGGCGTTTCCCTACGAGCTGCTCTGGGGGGAGCGCGTGGTGCGCTCCGTGGCGAACCTCACCCGGCAGGACGGCGAGCAGTTCCTCGCCCTCGCCCCGCGCGTCCCCGTGCGCACCTCCGTTCAGCCCTTTCCGCTCGAGCGGGCCGGCGAGGCGCTCGACCTGCTGCGCGCGGGCCGGGTCCGGGGCGCCGCGGTTCTCGTCCCCGCCCTGGCGCCACCAGCGCCGGCGCCGGCGCGCCCGCACGCCTGATCCCGCGGCGGGCGCCGACGAGCCCGGGATCCGTCAGCCGGCGAGGCTCTTGAGAAGCAGCACCAGCACCAGCAGGGCGACGAGCGTGTAGGTGCGGTCCCGCTCGAAGGCGAAGGCGACGGCCGTGAACGCCACCCGCGCCACCGGCGTCGCCACGAGGACCAGCAGCCCGAGCTGGATGATGCCGCGGCCGCCGCCCGAAGCCGCGTCGTGCAGGATGGCGCCGAGGTGGTCGAGGTAGACCGGCTCGCCGCGGAACACGTGGTAGTCCGCCGCCGCCCCGCCGTGGCGCCACAGGAAGATCGCGCCGCCCGCGAGCACGACCGCCGCGGCCAGGAGGACCCCCGCGCGCAGCAGGTTGCCCACCGCCTGCTGTACGTCGGCGTCCTTCACGTCGCGCCACGGCACGCGCATGCTACCGGCCTCCCGCCGCGCCCTTGTAGATCATCTCCAGGGCGACCGCGACGAGCGCGGCCGCGAACAGCAGCCTGAGCCGCGTGGTCTTTGCTCCGAACAGGAGCCGGGCGCCGACCACGGACCCCGCCAGCACGCCCAGCGTCACCGGCATCGCGAGGGCGGGGTCCACGAACCCGTGGCGCAGGTAGATGCCGGCGCTGGCCGCCGCCGTCACGCCGATCATGAAGTTGCTCGTGGCCGTGGAGACCTTGAACGGGAGGTACATCACCTGGTCCATCGCCAACACCTTCACGGCCCCGGAGCCGATGCCGAGCAGCCCCGACAGCACCCCCGCGACCCACATGAGCACGAAGCCCCCGGGGACGTGGCGCACGCGGTAGCGCAGCGGCCCCGCGGGCGTGGGGTACTCCGAGTCGAGCCGCAACCGGGACGCGAGGCGATCGGGCGGCAGGCCGGCCGTGAGGTGCTCGGCGTGCGGCCGGGTGGTGAGATAGGCCGAGGCCAGCAGCACCAGCCCGAACACGACGAACAGCGCGCGCGTCGGGAGCGCCGTGACCAGGGATGCGCCCACCAGCGCGCCGGTCACGGTGGCGATCTCGAGCAGCATCCCCACGCGGAGGTTGGTGAACCCCTCCTTCACGTAGGCGGCCGCCGCCCCCGAGCTCGTGGCGATGATCGACACGAGCGAGGCCCCGATGGCGTAGCGGATGTCGGCGCCGAACAGGATCGTGAGCACCGGCGTGACGATGAACCCGCCCCCCAGGCCCGTGAGGGAGCCCAGGAAGCCGGCGCAGAAGGCTGCCGCGGCGAGGGTCGCGCTGAAGGCGAGGGTGTTCAAACTCGAAGGCCTGGAGTGTACTGTAACCTGTCCGCCCGGCGAACACACAAGGGGTAGCGATGGACGTGGAACGACCCGTCGAGGACGTGCTGATCGCAGGCGCAGGCCCCATCGGGCTCGCCTGCGCCGTCTCCGCCAAGCACCACGGCGCCGACCCGCTGGTGATCGACGCCGGCGCGGTCGTCAACTCGATCGTGCATTACCCCATCGGGATGACGTTCTTCACGACTCCGGATCTGCTCGAGATCGGCGGCCACCCGCTGGCGTGTGCCGGCCAGAAGCCGACCCGCGAGGAGGCCCTCAAGTACTACCGCGGCGTGGTGCGGGCGGAAGGCCTGCGGGTCCGGCCCTACACCACCCTCGCGGCGGTCACACGGGAACAGACGCTCCTCCGCTGCGACCTGCGGGACCGGCGCGGCTCCAGGGCCGTGGGGTGCCGCCGGCTGGTGCTCGCCACCGGATACTACGACCACCCCAACCTGATGGGCGTGGAGGGCGAGCAGCTGCCGCACGTCAGCCACCGCTTCGACGAGGCGCACCGCTCGTTCGGTCTCGACGTGGTCGTGATCGGCGGCAAGAACTCGGCGATCGAGGCGGCGCTGGAGCTGTTTCGCGCCGGGGCCCGGGTCACGCTCGTCTACCGCCGCAAGGAGCTGAAGCCCACCGTGAAGTACTGGCTGAAGCCCGACTTCGAAAACCGTCTCAAGGCGGGAGAGATCGCCGCGCGGCTCGGTGCCGAGGTGCTGCGCATCGACGAGAGCGCGGTCGTCATCCGGGACGCCGACGGCCGCGAGGAGCGCCTGGCCGCCGCGCGGGTCTACGCGCTCACCGGATATCACCCCGACTTCGACCTGTTCCGGCGGATCGGGATCCGGCTCGACGAAGCGACCGGCCGTCCCGAGTGCGACGGCGAGACCCTCGAGACCAACGTCCCCGGGGTCTACATGGCCGGCAGCATCACGGCCGGACGCGCGACGTCCGAGGTCTTCATCGAGAACGGACGCTTCGACGGCGAGCGCATCTTCGCCGCCGCCGGGAGCCGAAACCCCGGAGGCCCGGGAGCGTAGGGCGAAGCGGAGGAAGCCCCGGGGGAGAGATGAGTCCGGTCGTCCGTTCGCTGATCGCCAGCGTCGCCCTCGCCGTCGCTCCGCGGGTTTTGGTCGCGCAGGTCGAAGCCGACACGGGCGCGGCGACGGGCCACTGGAGCCTCGACCTGCCCTTCCACGCAGTCGGCATCTCGTTCGGAAACTCCGCCAGGTTCACCGGCCTCCGGTTCAACCTCAGCGACGCCGGCCTCGACCGCATCAACGGCATCAACGTCACCTTCTGGAAGCCGGGCAAGCCCGTGACCGGCAGCGTCAACGGGCTCGCGTTCGGCCTCGCCGCGCCCGCGGCAGCCGAGCTCAACGGCATCTCGATCGGCCTGGGGGGAGTGGTCGCCGACGTGCGGGCACGCGGCATCGCGATCGGCGGCCTGGGCGTGGTCTCGCAGGGCTCGCTCGAAGGCCTGAGCCTCGCCGGCCTGGGCGTCGTCACCCAGGGTGAGATGCGGGGCATCAACGTCTCCGGGCTCGGCGTCGTCTCCCAGGGCGGGATGGCCGGCGCCAGCGTGTCAGGACTCGGCGTCGTCTCGCAAGGATCGATGGCGGGCTTCTCGGTGGCCGGCCTGGGCCTCGTGTCGCAGGGCAGCATGGCCGGCGTCTTCGTCTCCGGCCTGGGGACCGTGGCGCAGGGTCACCTGGGCGGTGCCAGCCTGAGCGGTCTCGCCGCCGTCTCGCAGGGGAGCATGTGGGGCGCCCACGTCGCCGGACTCGCCCTCGTCTCTCAGGGCGACGTCGCCGGCATCACCGTCAGCGGCCTCGCCACCGTCGCGCAGGGCGACCTCAGCGGCCTGTCGCTGAGCGGCATCGCGCTCGTGGCCCAGGGTCGCGCCCGCGGCCTGTCGGTCGGCGGCCTCGCGGTGGTGAGCCAGGGCGGCGTCGGCGGCCTCACGATCGCCGCCTACCAGGTGCGCACCTCGCGCGCCTCCGGCATCACCGTCGCGGGCCTCAACCTGAGGACCTACGCGATGACCGGTGTGTCGGTCAGCGCGTTCAACCAGATCCGCCGGGTGCAGACGGGAATCAGCATCGGGCTGGTGAACTACGCGCGCGAGCTGCACGGCGTCCAAGTGGGCCTGCTCAACATCGCCCGCAACAACGCGTCGCCGTTCCGCGTGTTGCCCCTGCTCAACCTGCACCTGCGCTGACGCGCCGCGCGGCCGACCCTAGAACAGGCGGCCCAGCAGGCGCAGCAGCCAGGTCAGGCCCATCACCGGGATCGGCAGCAGCGTCAGGCCCACGGCGAAGCTCAACCCCTGGCGGAACAGCGCGGGCCCCGCGTCGGGCGCCTGCTCCTTCCACAGCGCCCGCATCGCCAGCTCGGCCACCCAGCCCAGGGAATAGCCGAGATTCGCCACTACCGCGTAAACTACGACGCCGCGCCACACGAGCACGGGCCCCGGCAATCCCGGCGGCAGGACGCTGAACAGCACCAGGAAGCCGAGGGTCACCAGACCGGCGCCGCCCACGGCGACGTTGTAGGTGAGCCGCCGCGACTCCCACCAGCGGAGCAGCGTCCACGGCGTCCGCCGGTAGTCCGGCAGCGGGAAGAGGATCCGGGTCAGGGCCGACATGCGAGCCTCGCGGCGTGTCCGCCGGAAAAATGCCCGCTGGACTCTGAATTGACAAGTACTTTGTAGTGCCAAGTACAGCCGCGGGGCGGCGGAGGGACGGCGGGTGGCGCGACCTGGTCTGGTGAACGCGGAGGAGGGCCGGGACCTCGGCTTCGGCGCGGTCGTCGCGCGGGAGAGCCGGCGGCGGCTGCTCAACCGCGACGGGTCGTTCAACGTGGAGCGGCGCGGGCTCCGGCTCGGCTCCTCGCTCAGCCTCTACCACCTGCTGCTGACGACCTCCTGGCCGCGGTTCATGGCGATCGTCGCCGGCTCGTACCTGCTGGTGAACGCGCTGTTCGCCGCGGCGTACCTGCTGTGCGGCGCGGGCGCGCTGGTCGGGGCCGGCGAGCCGGGGTTCGGCCGGGCGTTCTTCTTCAGCGTCGAGACGTTCTCCACCATCGGCTACGGGAGCGTGGTGCCGGCCGGGGCGGCGGCGAACCTGGTGATGACGGCGGAGGCGCTGGCGGGCCTGTTGTGGCTGGCGCTGGCGACCGGGCTCCTGTTCGCGAGGTTCTCGCGCCCCACCGCGCGGGTGCTGTTCAGCCGCACGGCGGTGATCGCGCCCTACCGGGGGATCACGGCGTTCGAGTTCCGGATCGCGAACGCGCGCAGCAGTCAGCTGCTGGAGGTCGAGGCGACGGTGATCTTCGCGCGGATCGAGGAGCACGGCGGGCGGCCGCTGCGCCGCTTCTACCCGCTGACGCTGGAGCGCGACTCGGTCGTCTTCTTCCCGCTTTCGTGGACCGTGGTGCATCCCATCGACGAGTCCAGCCCGCTGCGGGGGTTGACGCGCGACGACCTGCGCCGCGCGGACGGCGAGTTCCTGGTGCTGCTCACCGGCGTCGACGAGACGTTCTCGCAGCGGGTGCACGCGCGCAGCTCGTACAAGTGGGACGAGATCGTGTGGGGCGCGAAGTTCAGCGACATCTACCGCCACCCGACCGGCGACGAGCCCATGACCATCGACGTGGGCCGGCTCCACGGCATCGAGCCCGCGGCCTAGGGCGCCCGCCATGACCCCCTGGGTGACGCTGCTCATCTTCGCCAACGTGGCGATGCTGCTCCTCGAGCAGAGTGCGCCCGGGGTCGCCGGCCTGTTCGTCCTGGTGCCCGCGTGGATCCCGCTGCGCCCGTGGACCGTCGTCAGCTACATGTTCCTGCACGCCGGCTTCTCGCACCTCTTCTTCAACATGCTGGCGTTGTACTTCTTCGGCCCGCGGCTCGAGGCGCGGCTCGGCGGACGCCGGTTCATCGGCCTGTATCTCGCGAGCGGCGTGGCCGGCGCCCTGGCGTCGCTGCTCACGCCCTACGCGCGCATCGTGGGTGCGTCGGGAGCGGTCTTCGGTGTCATGCTGGGCTACGCGCACTTCTGGCCGCGCGACCCCATCTACCTGTTCTTCGTCCTGCGGCTCGAGGCGCGCCTGCTGGTGGTGCTGATGACGGCGATGGCCCTGTTCGGGGGACTGACCGGGCAGGCGGGCATCGCGAACTTCGCCCACCTCGGGGGCTTCGCGGGCGGGTTCCTGTACCTGCGCTGGATCGAGCTGCGCTCGCCCGCCGTGCAGTTCCGGGCGCGAGTCGCCGCGGGCGCCCCCCGGAGCTCGGCCGCGGATCTCGAGCGCTGGAGACGAATCCGGCCCGACGCGCTGCACCCCGTCAACCGCGAGGAGTACGAGCGGGTCATGACCAAGGTGGCGATGGCGGGCGCCGCCAGCCTCACGCCCGACGAGCGGGCGTTTCTCGAGAGGTTCAGCGCTCAATAGACGGAGGAGAAGCTGATGATCGCCTTCGGACGCACGCTGTGGGGATTGGGACTGGCGTCGCTGGCCGCCGCTGGCGGGCTCGCGGGCCAGGCCGCGCCCGACCGGGCGGTGCGCGGCTTTCCCGGTACGATGCTGGCGGCCGAGCGCGCGCACGAGGAGACGCTGCGCGCCGCGCCGAGCCGCGACACGCTCCGCGCCCAGCTGGTCGCCTTGAGTGCGTTTCCCCACGAGGCGGGCACCGAGCGCTCGCACCGGGTGGCGGCCGCGATCCTCGCCAAGTTCCGCTCGTTCGGCCTGGACGCCTCCATCGAGCAGTTCGAGGCCCTGATGCCGCGACCGCTGAGCCGCTCGCTCGAGTTGCTCGCGCCGACCCCCTACACGGCGGCGCTGCGGGAGCCGCCGGTGCCCGGCGATCCGACGTCGGGACAAGCGGATCAGCTGCCGACCTTCAACGCCTACTCGCCCGACGGCGACGTCACCGGCGACCTCGTCTACGTGAACTACGGCGTGCCGGACGACTACCGGACGCTGGACAGTCTCGGCATCAGCGTGCGGGGGAAGATCGTGGTCGCGCGCTACGGCCGATCCTGGCGCGGCATCAAGCCCAAGGTGGCGGCCGAGCACGGCGCGATCGGATGCGTGATCTACTCCGATCCGCGCGACGACGGGTTCTTCCAGGGCGACACCTGGCCACGGGGCCCGATGCGTCCCCCGCAGGGCGTGCAGCGGGGCAGCGTGATGGACATGCCCGTCTACCCGGGCGATCCGCTCTCGCCGGGCTGGGCCTCCGAGCCCGGCTCCCGGCGTCTGCCGATCAGCGCCGCCCAGACCCTGGCCGCCATCCCCGTCCTGCCCATCTCCTACGGCGACGCGCTCCCGCTGCTGAGGAGTCTCGAGGGGCCGGTGGCGCCCCCGTCGTGGCGGGGCGCGCTGCCCCTCACGTACCACGTCGGCCCCGGACCTGGGCGCGCGCGGCTGGCCGTGCGCTTCGAGTGGAAGACCCGGCCGCTCTACGACGTGGTCGCGGTGATCCGCGGCGCGACTCGTCCCGACGAGTGGGTCCTGTACGGGAACCACCACGACGCCTGGGTCAACGGCGCGGCCGACCCGATCTCCGGCCAGGTCTCCCTCGACGAAACCGCTCGCGCGCTCGGCGTGCTCCTCAGGACCGGCTGGCGGCCCGCGCGCACCATCGTGCTCGCGGCGTGGGATGGCGAGGAGTGGGGGTTGCTGGGCTCCACCGAGTGGGCGGAGAAACACGCCGACGAGCTGGCGGACAAGGCCGTGGTCTACTTCAACGGCGACGTGAACGAGCAGGGGTGGCTCGGGGCCTCGGGGTCGCCGTCGCTGGAGCAGTTCCTCTTCGAGGTCGCCCGCGACGTGCCCGCCCCCACCGACAGCGGCCGGAGCGCGCTCGAGGCCGCCCGCCAGCACCGGCGCGAGGAACGCGCCCGCGATTCGGCGCGCGTCGACGCCGACACGGCCTTCTCCGTCGGCGCCCTGGGCTCCGGCTCCGACTACACGGCGTTCATCGACCACCTGGGCGTGGCCTCGCTCGACGTGCGCTACGGCGGCGCGACCGAGGACGGCATCTACCACTCGATCTACGACGACTACACGTTCTACCTCCGCTTCCTGGACACCTCGCTCACCGCCGAGGTGGCGCAGGCGCGCACCGTGGGCACCGCCATCCTGCGGATGGCCGACGCGCCGGTCCTGCCCTTCGAGTTCGGGGGAGCGGCACGGAAGTTCGACGGTTACGTGGGCGAGCTGGCGCGCCTCGCCGCGGCCCGCGACAGCTCCCGGAAGCTGGACCTGGGTCCGCTGCGCCAGGCGGTGGCGCACCTGGCGGCCGCGGCAACCCGCTACGACAGCGCCCTGACCCGTCTCGACGGACTCTCGGCGGCCGAGGTCGCCGCGCGCGCCGACGCGCTGGACCGCGTGAACCGGATGCTGTATCGCACCGAGCGCGCCCTGGCGGACACGGCCGGCCTCCCGGCCCGGCCCTGGTTCCGGAACCTGATCTACGCGCCGGGCCTCTACACCGGCTACGGCGTCAAGACGATGCCGGGGATCCGCGAGGCGCTGGAACTCGGTAGGCCGGACGAGGCGGTGACCCAGGCCGCGCGCGTCACGGCGGCGGTCGGGCGCCTGGCCGACGAGGTCGACCGGGCGGCCGACGCGCTCGGAGCGGCGCTGCACTAGCGAGACCGGGACACGGGGGCCGCACCATGCGACGCTGGAACGGCTGGGGAGACGAGGCGACCGGGTACCCCGTGCCGCCCGCCGCCGTCCGCCTGCTCGAGCAACGGCTCGGCCCGGGCCTCACGATCGCGCCGGCGCGATTGGCCGACGTGGTCGCCGCGGCTCCCCCTTCCCGGCTCGCGCCGCACGCCCTGATCGACCGCTCGCCGGAGCTGCGCGTGCGCCACGCCCGCGGGCAGAGCCTGCCCGACTGGGTGGCTACTCGAAGCGGCCGTCTGGGCCGGGCTCCCGACGGCGTCGCGCAGCCGAGCACCCCCGATGGCGTGCGGGCGCTGCTCGGCTACGGCGCGCGGACCGGCGCGCGGCTCATTCCGTACGGCGGAGGCACCAGCGTCGTGGGGCACGTCAACCCGGTCGACGGGGACGCACCGGTGCTCACCGTCAGTCTCGCTCGGATGAACGGCCTCCAGCGCTTCGACGACGTCAGCCAGCTCGCCGCCTTCGGCGCGGGCGTCGCGGGCCCCGACCTCGAGGCGCAGCTGCGGGCCCGCGGCTTCACGCTCGGTCACTTCCCGCAGTCGTTCGAGTACTCCACGCTCGGCGGCTGGATCGCCACGCGATCCAGCGGCCAGCAGTCGCTGGGCTACGGGCGCATCGAGCGCCTGTTCGCCGGCGGCCGCGTGGAGGCGCCCGCCGGCACCCTGGAGCTGCCGCCTCATCCGGCATCCGCAGCGGGCCCCGACCTGCGCGAGATCGTCCTCGGCTGCGAGGGGCGGCTGGGCATCATCACCGAGGCCACCGTCCGCGTCTCGCCGCTGCCGGAGCGCGAACGCTTCTATGCCGTCTTCCTGTCCACCTTCGACGACGGCGTGGCGGCCGTGCGCGAACTGGTGCAGGCGCGCCTGCCGCTCAGCATGCTGCGCCTCAGCACCGCGGTCGAGACCGAAACCACCCTCCGCCTTGCCGGGCACGAGCGCCTGATCCAGGCGCTCGAGGGCGTGTTGTCGCTGCGGGGCGCCGGAACGGAGAAGTGCATGCTGCTGCTCGGATTCACCGGCCGCCGGTCGATCGTGACGGTCGCCCGGAAGGACGCGATCGGCATGGCGCTCGCGCATCGTGGCGTCCGGGTCGGCGGCGCGGTCGTGGGGAAGCAATGGCAGCGGAGCCGGTTCCGCGTGCCGTATCTGCGCAATTCGCTGTGGGAGGCCGGGTACGCCGTCGACACGCTCGAGACCGCGACCCGCTGGAGCCAGGTGCCGACGCTGGTGCAGGCGCTCGAGGCGGCCCTCGAGGGGGCGCTGCTCCCGCTGGGCGAGCGGGTCCACGTTTTCACGCACCTGTCGCACTTCTACCCGGACGGCGCCAGCCTCTACACGACGTACCTGTTCCGCCTCGCCGCCGACCCGGACGAGACGCTCGACCGGTGGCGCACGCTCAAGGCCGCGGCGAGCGGCGCCATCGTCGCCCACGGGGCCACGATCTCCCACCATCACGGGGTCGGACTCGACAACGCGCCCTGGCTCGCCGCCGAGAAGGGCGAGCTGGGCATGCAGGTGCTTCGGGACCTGTGGGCGCGATTCGATCCCCACGGCATGATGAACCCCGGCAAGCTGGTCTGACCGGCGGCAGGAGAAGCCGACGATGTGGCGGACGGGATGGCGCGAGACCGTGTGGGCCGCTCTGGGCGGGCCCTGGGACCTGCTGGTGATCGGTGGCGGCATCACCGGTGCCGGGATCCTGCGCGAGGCGGCGCGCCGCGGCCTGCGGGCGCTGCTGGTCGAGCAGCGCGACTTCGCGTGGGGCACGTCCAGCCGCTCGTCCAAGCTGGTGCACGGCGGCCTCCGGTACCTGAAGGAGGGCAAACTCCGTCTCACGCGGGCGAGCGTCACGGAGCGCGAGCGGCTCGTAGCCGAGGCGCCCGGCCTGGTGGAGCGTCTGGGTTTCCTGCTCGCCACGTACGACGGCGTGCGACCGGGATCGCTGACCTACCGGGCGGGACTCAGCCTCTACGACCTGCTGGCCGTGCGTTGGAGCCACCAGCACTACGACGCCGAGGACTTCCGGATGCTCGCCCCGCACATCGCCCAGCGGGGCCTCAAGGGTGGATTCCGTTACGGGGACGCGCAGACCGACGACGCGCGCCTGGTGGTGCGCGTGCTCAAGGAGGCCGTCGCGGCGGGCGCGGTGGCGCTGAACTACGCGGCGGCGGAGGGCCTGATCCGGGAGGACGGCATCGTCACCGGAGTGCGGCTCCGGGACCGCGAGCGGGCTCGCTCCGCCGAGGTGCGGGCCACGGTGGTCATCAACGCCACCGGCGCGTGGGCGGACCGGCTTCGCGCTCAATTGGGCGCGCCGGCGCGGATCCGCCCGCTGCGGGGCAGCCACATCACCTTCCCCGCCTGGCGGTTCCCGCTGGCGCAGGCGCTGACGGTCTCGCATCCCCACGACGGCCGCCCGGTGTTCTTCATGCCGTGGGAGGGGGCGACCCTGATCGGAACGACCGACGTCGATCACGCCCTCCCGCTCGACGCCGAGCCCGCGATGACGACGGACGAGCTCCGCTACCTCTTCACCGCCATCGACGCGGAATTCCCGTCGCTGGGCGTCGGACCCGCCGACGTGATGGCCAGCTTCTCCGGCGTGCGGCCGGTGATCAACACGGGCAAGGCCGACCCCTCGCGGGAGTCGCGTGACCACGCGGTCTGGGACGAGGAGGGCCTGCTGACGGTGACCGGAGGGAAGCTCACGACCTTCCGGCTGATGGCGCTCGACGCCCTGAGAGCGGCGCGGCGTCGGCTTCCGGCCCTCAAGGGGCTGCGTGCCCGCACGCGGGTGATCGACCCGGTCGACGCACGCGTCCCCCCCGGCGCGGAAGCGCTCGACGAGGAGGCGCGCCGGCGGCTGCTGGGCCGTTACGGGATGGAGGCCGCGGGCCTGGCCTCCGCCGCGCAGCCGGGCGAGCTCGCGGCCATTCCCGGGACGCGGAGCCTCTGGGCGGAGCTGCGCTGGGCGGCGCGCGCCGAGGGCGTCGTTCACCTCGACGACCTGCTGCTGCGCCGGGTGAGACTCGGCCTGCTGCTGCCCGAGGGTGCGCGCGCCCTGCTGCCCGACGCGAAGCGGATCTGCCAGGCCGAGCTGGGATGGGACGACGCGCGGTGGGAACGGGAGGTCGACGCCTATCTCGGTCTGTGGCGCACCTGCTACCACGTGCCGGCCGAGTCGCTGGCCGGCCGGCAGCCGGGAGGGCGGTGACGTGTCCCTCGCCCGCAGCCTCCTGCTGCGCGCCTCGCGCAGCCCCTTCCTCGCCGGCGTGCTGCGGCGTCGCCGCTTCGTCGGCCGCGCCGTCCGGAGGTTCATGCCGGGAGAGGAGCTGTCGGATGCCCTCGATGCCGCTCGCACGCTCTCCCTGCGGGGCATCGGCACGGTCCTGACCAAGCTCGGCGAGAACGTCACGACCCTCGCCGAGGCGGAGGACGTGGCGCGTGACTACGGCGACGCGCTCGCACGGATCGAGCGGGCGGAGCTGCCGACGCAGCTCTCGATCAAGCTCACTCAGCTCGGCCTCGACGCCGACCCGGGCGCGTGCGAGCGCGCCGTACGCGCGCTCGCCGCCCGCACTCCGAGCGGCTCGACCCTGTGGATCGACATGGAGGACGGCCGTTACACCGAGGCCACGCTCGACCTGTACCGGCGGATCCGGGCCGACCGGTTGGACGTCGGCGTCTGCCTCCAGGCGTACCTGCGGCGGACACCGCGCGACCTCGAGGCCCTGCTACCGCTGGAGCCTGCCATTCGGCTGGTGAAGGGTGCGTACGCCGAAGCGCCATCCGCGGCCTTCCCGAAGAAGCGCGAGGTCGATGCCGCCTACTATGCCCTGGCCATCCGGCTCCTCGAGCGCGCGGCGGCGGGGAAAGCCCGGCCGGTCTTCGGCACCCACGACATGCGCCTCGTGACCCGGATTCGCGCCCGCGCGGCGGAGATGGGCGTCCCGCCGCGCCGGTGCGAGTTCCACATGCTCTACGGGATCAGGGAGAGGGACCAGCTGGCGCTGGCCTCGGCCGGGGAGACGGTGCGGGTGCTGATCAGTTACGGGAGTGCGTGGTTTGCCTGGTACCTGCGGCGCCTGGCCGAGCGCCCCGCCAACGTCTGGTTCGTGCTGAAGAATCTGGTCTAGGGAAGGCCGCTTCCCTTGCGGCCTGAGGTCGCGCAGCGCGAGGCGCGGAGGACGGCCGCCCGCGCGTCGGTCACGTACGGCTGGTGCGCCACGCTGGTACCGGCGTGCTTCGCGCCCGGGAGCGTGGCGTAGCCCTCGAGCACCACGCAGCCACCCGCCAGCAGATCCCCGACCAGCAGGTCGCGCTCACGGTCGATGTCCGCCGCGATGCGGTGGGTGACGGTGCGACGTCGCGCGCTCACCAGCACGCCGATGTCCTCGGTGGCCGCGGCCGCCCACAGGGTGTCGGACGCGTCCGCCCGCCACAGACGCGCGTGGTGCCGCGCCCGGGCCGACAGGCTCGCGCGCTCGTACCGCAGATCCTCCACGCGCCCCAGATAGTACTCGTGGCTCATCGGCGCGGCGGTGTCGCTCCGCTGCAGCACGATTGCCTCGGTCTCGACGGCCAGTGCGCCGAACGTCGACCGCTTCGCCGCGGTCCAGCCCGCCCGCTCGAACGCCGTATCCAGCTCCGCACGCGTGCCGCGAAACAGCAGATTGATGGGATCCGCGGTGGTGGTGCCGCGCTTGTCCGTCGCCTGCGGCGGCAGGGCCGGGACGGCCGGCACGGCGGCGCTCACCCAGGGACTGACCGCCGGCTCGCACCGCGCCGGTGCCGGCACCTCCAGCGGTGCCGAGAGCCGCAGCCAGCCGCGCTGTCCAGCCAGGATGTGGGCCTGTCCACCTCGCAGCGCGAGGTTGACTCCCGTCAGGACGAACACGGGCACCACGCCGACTCCGGTCGCAGCGCCCGCCAGCCCCACGGCGCCGGCGGTCCCCACCACGCCGCGGAGCGAGCGCGGCCGCTCCACCAGCTCCCCCTGGCGGGTGAGCGTCCCTCGCGCGGCCCACTCGAGTGAATCGAGCACCGCGGCGAGCGGCACCCAGGCCCGGCCGGCCGCCAACGAGTCGAAGCGCAGCTCGAGCCGGCCCCTGCGGCCGAACGATCTCGCCGGGCGCGAGACGAGCACGGTGGCTGCGACCCGCGCGAACGCCGGGACCACCGCGCATCCCAGGGCCGCGAGCGGTCCCGTGGTCTGGAGCAGGACCACGGTGCCCACTTTCTCGCGTCCCCCCTCGATGGACTCCGGGAACCGGATGGGGATCGCGGTCCCGGCCGGCAGCACCGAGGCCTGTCGGGGCCCCTGTGCCAGGAGGAGGATCGCTGCCAGCAGGGCGGGCGTCATGAGGGTGTAACCTAGCAGCGGGACGGCCCCCCGCGGAGAACCGCGGGCCGCCCCCGGGGCGCACCCTTTCTCGCCGGGCGCGGCGGCGCTAGCCTTTCGGCGTGCATCGCATCCTGGCCCGCGCGCTGATGCAGTCTCCCCGGACGACGCCCCCCGGCCGCGCGGGACTGATCGGTCGCGCCGCCAACGCACCCCCGGGCGCCCCGCCGCCGGACCGCAACGCCGTCACCCGCCTCGCCGTGGCCTTCAAGGAAGCGGTCCTGCGGCTGTTCTCGCCCCACACGACGTCCGAGCAGCTGATGGAGGTGTTGCACCGGGTCGAGGGGATTCGCACCGCCGCCGAGGCGGCGGAGCGCCGCTGGCTCGAGGCCCAGCTGCGGCAGGCGCAGAAGCTCGAGACCATCGGCCAGCTGGCCGGCGGCATCGCGCACGACTTCAACAACATCCTCGCGGTGATCCTCGCCAACAGCGAGCTGCTGGCCTCGGCGATCCCGCCCGACCGCACCGACCTCCTGATCAGCGTGCGGAAGGTCCAGGACGCCGCGCGCGGTGGCGCCAGCATGGTCAAGGGGCTGCTTGGCTTCAGCCGGCGCGCCGACCTCAACTTCAAGACGCTCGACCTGCGCGAGGTCGTGGCCGACCTGTCCCAGATGGTGCGGCCCATCCTCCCGGACAACGTCGAGATGCGCATCGTCCCGCCGCCGGAGCCGTGCCCGGTGTGGGCCGACAGCGGCGCGCTGCAGCAGGTGCTGCTCAACCTCGTCACCAACGCGCGGGACGCGATGGCTCAGGGTGGCACGCTCACCATCGAGGTTTCCGCCGCACCGACGCGCGGAGCGTACCCCGAGACCGCGTCGTGGGGGGAGGCGCA
The DNA here is from genome assembly GCA_035502185.1 of Gemmatimonadales bacterium. Classification (NCBI taxonomy): domain Bacteria; kingdom Pseudomonadati; phylum Gemmatimonadota; class Gemmatimonadia; order Gemmatimonadales; species Gemmatimonadales bacterium. Next base: position 14,028 of record DATJUT010000063.1, on the reverse strand, counting down.
GTCCTACTACTGCGTCGCGGTGAACGACACCGGCGTCGGCATGGATCCGGCGACCGTCGAGCGGGTCTTCGAGCCCTTCTTCACGACCAAGGCACCCGGCACGGGGACCGGGCTGGGCATGGCGATGGTCTACGGTCTCACCAAGCAGCACGGCGGTTTTGTGCACGTGTACAGCGAGCCGGGGATCGGGACGGCCGTCAAGGTCTACCTGCCGGTGTCCCCCGAGGCCGCGGCCGTCGATGCCGCGGCGACCGCCAAGCGCGACGAGCTGGTCGGAGGGAACGAGACGATCCTGCTGGTCGAGGACAAGGAGGAGCTGCGCAGCACCACCCGGCGGGTCCTCGAGCGCCTCGGCTACACGGTCATGGAGGCGGCCGACGGCGAGGAGGCCCTCGGGCTGCACCGCGACCACCGCGACCACATCGACTTGATCCTCTCCGACGTGTTGATGCCCAAGGTGGGCGGGCCCGCGCTCTACCAGGCCGTGCGCGCCACCGACCCCGCGACTCGCTTCCTGTTCACCAGCGGCTACACCGAGAGCGACATCGGGCAGCGCTCGCTGCTCGAGCCGGGCGTGCTGTTCGTGGCGAAGCCGTGGACCATCAGCGACCTGGCGCGCCAGGTTCGGAGAGCGCTCGACCGGCCGACGACGCCGGCGTAGCTACTTCGCCCGCTCCAGGTAGGTCCCGGTTCGCGGATCCACCCGCACCCGCACGCCGCTGTCCAGAAACTCCGGCACCTGGATGGTCATGCCGTTGCTGAGCTTGGCCGGCTTCGTGCTGGCCGTCTTCGTCGCGCTCTTCATCACCGGTGCGGTATCGGCGATCGTGTACTCCATCGCCGCCGGCAGCTGCAGTCCGACCACCTGCCCGTCGAGCATCTCCGCCTGGAGGTGGATCTCCGGCTCGAGCCAGGGCGCCGCCTCGCCCACGACGTCGTTGGCGAGCGTGTATTGCTCGAAGCTGTTGGCGTCCATCACGTGCACGCCCTGGTCGTCGCGGTAGAGCACCTGAAACTCCTTGGTGTCGAGCCGCGCCTCGTCCACGTACTCGGTCGCGATGTATCGGGTGTCGAACGTGTTTCCGCTCACCAGGTTCCGCATCCGGACCTGCACGAACGCGCGCAGGTTCCCGGGCGTGCGGTGCTGGAAATCCAGGACCCGGCACGGCTGGCCGTCAACGATCAGGACGTGCCCCTTGCGTACGTCTGAAGCCTTCATGACTCCCTGCTGCTGCAAAGGTTGAACCAAGGGGCGCCGCAGGAGGCCGACTCTGCCGGCCGCGTTGCGGCGCCCCCAGAACCGGGCGGGAACCTAACCGCCGCGCCCGGTGCGCGCCACCCGCGCCTCAGGGAGCCGGAGACGGCGAAGCCTCGCGATGACGATCGATCCAGGCCCCCAGGCCCAGCAGCACCACCATCAAGAGAACCCCGACCAGCGCGAACGCGGCCGGTGACGGCGGCGGGGTGGGCGCGAGCGATGCCACGTACAGCACGACGAGCAGCGCGACCAGGGCCCACAGTCCGAAGCGCCCTACCGCGTCCCTCGCGCGCGTCGCGCTTGCGTAGAGCGCCACGCCACCGACGAACAGCACGCCCTCGACGACGATCGTGCCCGGGACCGACGCCCACAGCTCCAACCCCACCTTGGGGCCGCCGGGCCACAGCGGCATGTCCGGCCGGTGCGTGACGAAATCCAGCACCCAGTGGCTCACCACCAGCAGCCCGACCACGACGGCGCCCCGATCGTACCGGGTGCGCAGGCGATAGAGCGCCGCGAACAGCACGCCCCACGCGACGAGGGTGAGCAGGCCGTGCGAGAGCGGGTACTGGTCGAGCGTGATCGACAGGAACGGGTTGGTGCCGCCGGCGAACGCCACCTTCTCCCATCCCAGGAGCACGAACAGCGGGAAGAGGATGTCCGCGAACTCGGGAGCCGCGAACAGGGTGCCCAGCGACGTCCTGGGAGCGAGGCGCTTGGCGGCGAAGCCCAGCGCGAAGTGCCCGACGAACACGAGGCCTCCGGACCGGTTGGGAGCTCCCAAGCTACAGGCGGAGCGCCGCGGCTTCCACCGCGGCCGGCGGAGGCTCTAGGCGGCGGCGGGACTCCCGGTGCGCACCCGCCCCGCGACACCGCCGCGGGCCATGGCGCGGACCGTGGGCCTGAACGTGGGCAGGGCTTCGGCGCTCAGGAACGCGTCGTAGACCTCCGGCCTCCACCAGCTCCGGCGCGAGCCCATCTCGCGCAGGGCGTCGGCCGGCGACATCGCCGGCCGGTAGCTGCGGGCGCTGGTGAGCGCGTCGTACACGTCCACGATGCCGATGATGGAGGCGCACAACGGGATCTCGTCCCCCTTCAGGCCGTCGGGGTACCCCGAGCCGTCGCGCTTCTCGTGATGCCAGCGGATGATGGACCTGACGTCGAACGGGAACTCCACACCTTCGAGCAGCTCGAGGCCCCAGACCGCGTGCATCTTCATCACGTCGAACTCGGCCGGGGTCAGGCGCCCGGCCTTGTTGAGGATCTCGTACGGCACGCGGATCTTGCCGACGTCGTGCAGATAGGCGCCGACCCGGACCGCGTCGATCTCGACCTCGGCCATGCCCAAGGCCCCGGCCACCTGCGAGGCGTAGCGCGCCACCCGCTCGCTGTGCCCGTACGTGTAGCCGTCGGACGATTCGATCGACAGCCTGAAGCCGCGGACGACCGCGAGGCCCCTCGCGTCGAGCGACGGGCGCAGGCGACCGGCGTCCCTCTCACGGCGCGCGCCGGCGTCCGCGTGGATCGGGCCGTCGTTCAGCGCGAACCACTGCCTCCGTCCCGCGCCCGCCCAGGCGTCCCCCTGCATCAGCTGCGAGTTCCAGCTTGCCACGCAGCGCATCGCGCCTCCCATTACAGCACAGCTACGGTCGAATCCCGGGTCCGGAAGACGCGCGAGCCCCGCCGGCGGGGGCCCGCGCGGTCGCGTCCCGGTGGCTTACAGGGACAGGGCGACCCCTGCAAAGGTGACGGCGCCCGCGCCGTGGAAGTGACGCCACCCGCCGTTCGGGCCGAGGGCCGGGCAGGCGAGGCGCGGTGGCAATCCGCCGCACCGGCGCCGGCCCCGGCATTCCTGGCCGGATCACCATCCCCGAGGGGGCCGCGCGAGTGAGCCCGACGACCACGGCCGGCCGAACCTCGCTTCGACGCAACCCTTTCCCGGCACCCTGTGTCGGACGTGTGACCGTCACTGCCGGAGTCCCGTGCACGAAGCCGAGCTGATCGCCCGAGCGCGCACCGGTGAGCCGGCGGCGGAGCGGGCGCTGTACGAGGCGCACGTCGACCGGGTGTACCGGCTGGTGTTCCGGCTCGCCGGCGACGCCGACCTGGCGCGGGACTTCACTCAGGACACGTTCGTCCGCGCGTTCGAGCACCTGCACGAGTTCCGTGGTGGATCGCTGTTCTCCACCTGGCTCCATGCAGTCGCCGTGTCGGTCGCGCTCAACGGCTTGCGCAAGGTCAAGCGGCTGCGCCGGCGCGAGACCGGCCTGGAGGACGGTCACGACGTGGCGTGGACGGGCCGCGAAGCCGAGCCCGACCTGAAGCGGCGGCTGGCGGAGGCGATCGATGCGCTGCCAGAGGGATATCGCACCGTGTTCGTGATGCACGACGTGGAAGGCTACACGCACGATGAGATCGGCGCGGCGCTCGGCATCGAGGCCGGCACGTCCAAGGGCCAGCTGTCGCGGGCTCGCGCCAAGCTGCGGGATGCCCTGGCCGACTTCGAGGGAGAGTGGATCCCATGACGACCGAACCCGACGACGCGTTGCCCGAGAGACTGCGGGAAGCGGCCCGGGCGTACCACGCTCCGCCGACCGCTCCGCGCCAGGAGATGTGGGCCGCGATCGCCGCCGAGCTGGAGCGCCGTCGTGCGGCCCGGCGCAACCTGAGGCGGCTCCGCTGGGGCCTGGCGCTCGCGGCCACGCTGGTCCTGGGGATCGGGCTCGGAAGGCTCGGCTGGATGGCGGCTCCGCGGACGGGCGCGTCCACGGCCGCGGCTCCCGGTACGTTTTCCGCTCCCTACCGCCTGGCGGCCGCGCAGTATCTCGCCCGCACCGAGGTCCTGCTCACCGGCTTTCGCGCCGAGAGCCGGGGGCGCCGGCTGGATCCGCAGTTCGTCGCCTCGGCGCGCGATCTCCTCACCACCACGCGCCTGATGCTCGATTCCCCCGTCGGCCGCGATGCCGAGCTGCGGTCCCTGCTGCAGGATCTCGAGCTGGTTCTGGCGCAGATCACCCAGCTGCGGGGCGAGGCCGGGCGTCAGGACGACATCGACTTGATCAACGAGGGACTGACCCAACACAGCGTGCTGACCCGGCTCCGGGCCGCGACTCCCGCGGCCGCCGGGGCTGCGCGCACCCAAGGAGCACTGTGATGTCCAGCAAGCTCTCGCTGCTCGCCGCCGTCGCGCTCGCCCTGCAGACCGCCCCCGCCTCCGCGCCGGCGCCGCGCGCCGCCGGTGCCGCCGGATGGCCGTCCCTCGGCGCGCAGGCGCCGGCGCCCGGGGCCATCGCCGCTCCCGACGGTCGCCTCTTCGCCTCCGAGCCGCCTGCGGCATGGGCTCCCGACGATCCCGGCGATTCCCTGTATCGCGCCGCGCGCCAGCTCCTGAACCGGGGTCGCTACGCCGACGCCGCGACCGCGTTCCGCGACCTGATCCGGCGGTATCCGCGGTCGGAGTACGTGCCGGATGCACACTACTGGGCGGCCTTCGCGCTCTACCGGACGGGCGACGACGCCAATCTCCGCGTCGCCACCACCCTGCTCGAGTACCAGGCCGCGCACTTCCCGCGTGCCGCGACGCGCGGCGACGGCGACGCCCTGCTGGCCCGCGTCTACGGCGAGCTGGCGCGCCGCGGCGACCCCCGGGCCGGCGAGTGGATCCAGGCCCACGCCGGCGCCACCGGTGCCGACACGGGCCAGGCCACCCAGCGCGCGTGCTCCGACGACGATGACGACCCCCGCGTGGCGGCGATGAACGCGTTGATGCAGATGGACGCGGTGAACGCGGTGCCGGTCCTGAAGCAGGTGCTGGCCCGCCGCGACCCGTGCTCCGCCGGCCTGCGGCGGCGGGCCGTCTTCGTCTTGTCGCAGAAGCGCACGCCGGAGACCGAGGACGTGCTGCTCTCGGTCGCGCGCGACGACCCGGACGGCGACGTGCGGGAGCAGGCGGTGTTCTGGCTCTCGCAGGTGGGCAGCGAGCGCGCGGTCACCGCCCTGGACTCGATCCTGCGGACCTCGACCGACGAGGACCTGCGCGAGAAGGCCGTGTTCGCCCTGTCGCAGATCCGGGATCCCCGCGCGGAGCAGATGCTCCGGGCTTACGCCGGACGCGAGGACGCGCCGGAGGAGACGCGCGAGAAGGCGGTCTTCTGGCTGGGCCAGCAGCACGAGGCGGACAACGGGTCGTTCCTGCGCGACCTGTATGCGCGGGTGTCCTCCTCGGACCTCAAGGAGAAGATCATCTTCTCGCTCTCCCAGATGCACTCGGAGGAGAACACCCGCTGGCTGATGGATCTCGCGGTGAATTCGCGCGAGGACGTCGACCTCAGGAAGAAGGCGCTGTTCTGGGCCGGCCAGACCGGGGCCGGCATCGCCGACCTGACGCAGCTGTACGACCGCATCAGCGACGTCGATCTGAAGGAGCAGCTGATCTTCGTGTATTCCCAGCGCCACGAGCCGCAGGCGCTGGACAAGATCATCGACATCGCACGGCACGAGACGAACCCGGACCTGCGCAAGAAGGCGCTGTTCTGGCTGGGCCAGTCCCACGACCCGCGCGCGGCGCAGGTCCTCCTGGAGATCGTCAACCAATGACCCGGGCGTTCCTCGTCTTCACGGCGGCGCTCGGCGCCGCGCTGCCGGTGCGGGCCCAGTCCCTTGCACAGCGCGTCGCGCGCGCCCCGGACGGCGCGGTCCGGCTGACGTACGCCGCGCGGCCGGGCGTATGCGGCAACGGCGCCGGCAACATCTCGTTCGACTGCGCCGGCGGGTACTGTGGACGGCACCGGGTCAACTCCAGCGCCGACTGGGACGACGACGAATGTCCCTGCGACTCGGGCCCCGTGCGCCTGGTTCTCCAGGTGGAGGGCGGCGTGGTCACCCACCTGCGGACCTACGTCGGCGGCCGCTGGAAGCCGGCCAGCGGCGTGACGGACCTGGGAACGGTCCCGGCCGCCGAGGCGGCGCGCTTCCTCGTGGACCTGGCACGCCGCGCGGACGTGCCGGCCGCGCACGACGCCGTCTTCCCTGCGACCCTCGCGGACTCCGCGAGCGTCTGGCCCGATCTCGTCCGGCTCGCGCGCGACGGCGTCGCGCCCCGCCGCTCTCGCGAGCAGGCGGTGTTCTGGCTGGGTGAGGCGGCGGGCGTGGCCGCGACCGCGGACCTCACCGCCATGGCGGGCGACGACTCGCTGGATCGCGACGTACGCGAGCAGGCCGTCTTCGCCCTGTCGCAGCAGCCACGGGACGTCGGCGTCCCGGCCCTGATTCGGATCGCCCGCTCCAACCGCGACCCGGACGTCCGCCGCAAGGCTTTCTTCTGGCTCGGCCAGACCGGCGACCCACGTGCCGTCGCCTTGTTCGAGGAGGTGCTGACCCGGCACTGATCGGATCGCGCAACGCCGGGGGCGCGCGCGGCGACGACCGCGCGGGATGCGTGCCCCTACGAGTATTCCTGCTTCGCTCCATCGCCGTGTCCGGCGCCGGGGAGTTGTCCGGGAACGGACGTCCTGGGCGCGATTGCCGGCGTTTGCCCATTCATAAACCAGTTGGCTATCGTTGGTTCATGACCAAAAGGCTGTCCGTTTCCTGTGCATACGGCACCTGACGCCGTCCTCGGGTCCCTTGCCGATCCGACGTGCCGGGCGCTGTGCGAGCGCCTGAGCCGCGAGGGCGAGCGGACCGTGCGGATGCTGATCGGCCACGCGGACGTCTCCCAGCCCGCGGTCTCGAAGCACCTGGGCGTGCTGAAGCACGCGGGGCTGGTGCGGGCCAGGCGCAAGGGACGCCAGACGCACTACAGCGCCCGGCCGCGAGGGCTCGCACCCCTGGTGGACTGGATGAGCTTCTTCGGCGCCTTCTGGCGCGGGCGCCTCGATCGCCTCGAAGGCCTGCTGGGTCAGAATGGACCAATGACCGGGGAGGGGAACCGATGAGGATCAAGCTGGTCAGCGTATACGTCGACGACCAGGACAAGGCGCTGCGGTTCTACACCGAGGTGCTGGGCTTCACCAAGAAGGCCGATTTCCGTCAGGGGCCGTTTCGGTGGCTGACGGTGGCCTCGGCGGAGGAGCCGGACGGCACCCAGCTGCAGCTGGCGCTGAACGACGACCCGGCGGCCAGGGCTTACCAGCAGGCCAGGTTCCAGGCCAACCAGCCCGCGGCCATGTTCTTCACCGACGACGTCAAGGCCGACTACGCGCGGATCAAGGGTCGCGGCGCCGAGTTCACCATGCCCCCAACCGAGGTGACCGGCTCGACCATTGCCATGCTCAAGGACACCTGCGGCAACTTGGTTCAGATCACGCAGCTGGCACGCTGGTAGGACCGGCGGTCATCTGGATCGCTCCAGAGGACTGGACTGACGATGATGTAGACGAGCGCGCTACTCACTCCGCAGCGCCACCACCGGGTCCACCCGCCCCGCCCGCCGCGCCGGTACGTAGGTGGCCGCCAACGCCACCAGCCCGAGCGCGAACGCCGCCCCGCCGAACGTCACGAGATCCGTGCTCGTTACCCCATAGAGCAACGAGCGCAGCGCGCGCGTGGCGCCGAACGCCGCCGCGAGTCCGATGGCGAGACCGATCCCGACCAGCACCACCGTCTCGCTCAACAGGAGGCCGAGGACGTCGATCGTTCGCGCGCCCATGGCGATGCGAATCCCCAGCTCCCGCGTGCGCTGCGACACCGCGTAGGCGGTCACGCCGGCGATCCCGATGACCGCCAGCACGAGCGCGAGTCCCGCGAAGAGCGTGATGAGCGCGGTGATGAGCCTGAGGCTCGCGTAGCGCTGCTGGATGATCTGATCGTAGGTCGTGATCTCCGCGATCGGCTGGGCGGCGTCCTCGGCGTGCACCGCCTGCCGCAGCTCGGGCACGACGCGCAGCGGATGCGCCGAGCGGAGCACGACCCACATCTCGTCGTAGTTCCGGCTCCGCGACTGCGTGAGCGGGACGTAGACGGTGGGCCTCCCCTCGCGCTCGAGCGATTCGCCGCGCACGTCGCCCGCGACGCCCACGACCGCGGCGTTGCCGTCGGCGCCCATCCCGCCCTGGCCGATCGGGTTCTGATGCGGCCAGAGTCGGTGCGCGAGCGCCTGGCTCACCACGCAGACCTCCTTCGAGCCCTCGCGGTCCTCGGCGGTGATCGCACGACCCTGGAGGATGGGGACGTGCATGGTCGAGAAGTAGGCCGGCCCGACGCTCACCGCGGCGATCTCGAGGAACTGATCCAGGTCGTCGGGGCGTATGGCGTGCGGATTCATCCCCACCGTATTGACCTCGGCGAGCGGCAGCCCGTCGGCGATCGTGATCGCGCCGACGCCCGGCCGCCCCCGGAGGCGCTGGAGGAGGTCGTCGAAGAAGGCGCGCTTCTGACTCGCCGCGGAGTACGTCGCCGGCGTGAGACGGATCCGCGCCGCCACGAGCCCCTGCGGGTCGAATCCGGGATCGACCGCGTTCAGGCTGATGAAGCTCCGGACCAGGAGGGCCGAGCCCACGAGCAGCACCAGCGCCAGCGCCACCTCGCTCACCACGAGCACGTCGCGCGCGCGGCGGCGCTGCCGTCCGACGGTGCCGCCCGCGCTGTCGCGCAGGGACTGCTCGAGCGCCGGGGCCGAGGCGCGCAGCGCGGGCACGATGCCGAAGCCCAGGCCGGTCGCCACGGCGAGGAGCACGGTGAAGCCGAGCACCGCGCCGTCGAGGCCGACCACGTACCCGTGCGGGAGCTGGGCGGCGAGGAGATGGAGGCCCAGGGCCGCGAGCAGCAGCCCCACCACGGCGGCGCCCAGCGCGAGGAGCACGCTCTCGACCAGCAGCTGGCGGACGATCGTCCAGCGACCCGCGCCGATGGCGCGCCGCACGGCGAACTCCTTCTCGCGGGTGTTCGCGCGCGCGACGAGGAGGTTCGCCGCGTTGACGCACGCGATGAGCAGCACCAGCGCCACCGCGCCGAAGAGAATCAGGAGCGGCTGCCGCGCGTCGCCCACGACCTGATCGCGCAGCAGGTGGGCCACGAAGGTCTCCCCGCTCCCGACCTTCGAGATCGGCTGCCCCGAGGCCGAGATGCGGCTGGCGAGGAGATCGAGATCGCTCCGGAGCCTGCCCAGCGAAGCCCCCGGCCCGAGGCGCGCCACCGTCGAGAACGCGCGGTACATCCGCATCTCGGCCATGGCCGGGTCGGCGAGGGCGAAGCCGATCGGAATCCAGACGTCGGTGCGCGCGTCGGGGAACGCGAAGCCGGCCGGCATTACCCCGGCGATGGTGAAGCTCGTGTCGTCCAGCGTGATCAGGCGCCCCAGCGCGCTCGCGTCCCGGTTGAAGCTGGAGAGCCAGAGCGCGTGGGAGATGATCGCGACCGGGGCGTGCGTGTCGCCTGCGTTGAACGCGCGCCCGATGGCCGGCGACACACCGAGGACCGAGAAGAGATCGGCGGAGGCCCGGGTGACCTGCAATTCGCGCGGCTCGTCGGTGTTCGTGAAGTTGTAGCGGTCGCTGGAGTATGCGGCGATGCCGGAGACGGCATCGTTCAGCTTCCGGATGTCCCGATAGTCCGGATACGACAGCGCCATGGCCGCGTTCGTCTCCCCGCCCAGCGCGACGCTCGATCCGATCGTCACCAGCCGGTCCGCCTCGCGGTAGGGCAGCGGTCGCAGGAGCACCCCGTCCACGACGCTGAAGATGGCGGTGTTGGCGCCGATGCCGAGGGCCAGGGTCAGCACGGCGACGAGCGCAAAGCCCGGGTTGCGGCGAACGGCGCGGAGTGCGCAACGGACGTCCTGTTGCGCGTGATCGAGCCACGAGATGGACCACCGCTCCCGCGCCTCTTCCCGCACCAGGGTCGCGTTCCCGAGCCGGCGCCGGGCCGCGTACGCCGCCTCTTCCGTGCTCGCGCCGCCCGCGACCGCGTCCCGCTCGAGGTGCTCCCGATGGAACTGCAGTTCTTCCGCGAGCTCCCGGTCGAGCGCGCCGCGCCGGCGCCAGTCACGCGCTCTCGCCACCCACTCGCGGAGGAAGATCATGCGGGCCGCATCACCAGGCCGACCGCAGCCATCAGCTCCGAGAAGCCGGCCTCCTCGGCGTTCAGCTGGCGCCGGCCCGCCGGGGTGACGGTGTAGTAGCGCGCCCGCTGGTTGTTGGGCGTCTGCCGCCACTCGGCCTTGATCCAGCCCTTCTGCCGCATCCGCTGGAGCGCCGGATAGAGCGACCCCTCCTCCACCTGGAGCACTTCGCGCGACATCCGGTGGAGGTGCTGCGCGATGCCGTAACCGTGCATGGGCTGCACGGTCAGCGTCTTGAGGATGAGCATGTCGAGCAGTCCCGGGAGCAGCTCGCGCTTCGCCGGACGGTTCACGAAGTGGCCATGGGTGGTCTATGGGATAGACAGTCTATGGCCGTGACCGGGCGGATGCAAGCGTGGGCACTGACGCTCCAGAGCCCGGTTGCGAGCGCAACCGCGTCCGTACCGCGCATGGCGCCGCTCATCACCCAGCCGCCGCCGCGCCAATGCCACTACAGACGCAGGGTCTCGATGAGCGCGGAGAGCGCCGCCGGCAGCTGCCGCCGGCTGGGGTAGTACAGGTAGAAGCCGGGGAATGGCGGGCACCAGTCCCCGAGCGCCCGGAGGAGCTTCCCACTCGCGAGTTGCTCTCCGGCGTGCTCCACCGTCGTGTACGCGAGCCCCGCGCCGTCCACCGCCGCCCGAAGCATGACGTCGACGTCGTCCACGATGAGCGGACCGCTGACCGCCACGGTGAGGGACTCGCTCCCCTTGTCGAACTCCCATCGGTACACCGGGCCGGATCCGTGCCGGAAGTTGATGCACCGGTGACTCGTGAGGTCACGCGGGGACGCCGGCTTCGGATGCGACTTGAAGTAGCCAGGCGAGCCGACGATGGCCGGCGTGAGTTCGCGGGACACGCGGATCGCGATCATGTCCCGTTCGATGAACTCGCCGAGGTGGATTCCCGCGTCGAAGCGCCCGGCGACGAGATCGATGCGGTTCTCGTCAGTCGTGACGTCCAGCACCACATCGGGGTACTCGCGCGCGAACCGCCCGAGCTTCGGCGCGAGCACCGTCATCGCGGCGATGGGGGCTACCAGGAGCCGCACACGCCCCGCGGGCCGGTCGCGATGGCCAGAGAGCAGCTCCAGTGCCCCCCGTATGTCACCGAGTGCCGGGCGAAGCCGAGCGAGGAACTCCTCCCCCGCTTCCGTCGGGGCGACGCTGCGCGTCGTGCGCGCAAGCAGGCGTACTCCGACCCGTTCTTCCAGCGCCCGAATCGCGTGGCTCAGGGCCGAGGGCGACACATCCAGCTGCTTTGCCGCCCGCGTGAAGCTGCGCTCCTCCGCCACCAAGAGGAACGCCGACAACACGTTGAGATCGTCGCGAGCCATTTGTGAACAATATTCATAGACCCATGCCGATTCCACCAGCTATTCGGCGGACCAGGTTGCGGGGTACTGTGAGTTCGGTAATCGCCACAGCGGGAGGAGCGATGCAGAAGCGCACACTGGGAAGAAGTGGTCTCGAGGTCTCGGCCCTCGGCCTCGGCTGCATGGGGATGAGCTTCGCGTACCCTCCGTATCCGGACCGGAAGGAGATGATCTCCCTCATTCGGTCAGCGGTGGAGCGCGGCGTCACCTTCTTCGACACGGCGGAAGCGTACGGGCCGTTCGCGAATGAGGAGCTCGTCGGCGAGGCTCTTGCGCCGTTCAAGAGCCAAGTGGTCATCGCAACCAAGTTCGGCTTCGAGTTCGGACCGGACGGTGGACAGAGTGGGACCAACAGCCGGCCCGACCACGTCAAGGCGGTCGCGGACGCCTCGCTCAAGCGCCTCAAGGTCGGTACGATCGACCTGTTCTACCAGCATCGCGTGGACCCCGCCGTGCCGATCGAGGACGTGGCCGGTGCCGTGAAGGACCTGATCAGGGCCGGCAAGGTCCGTCACTTCGGAATGTCGGAGGCCGGCCCAAAGACCATTCGCCGCGCCCACGCGGTTCAGCCGGTCACCGCCCTGCAGAGCGAGTACTCGTTGTGGTGGCGGAAGCCGGAAGACGAGATCATTCCGACCCTCGAAGAGCTGGGCATCGGGTTCGTGCCGTTCAGCCCGCTGGGGAAGGGCTTCCTCACGGGGAAGATCGACGAGAAGACGGCGTTCGGCAGCACCGATTTCCGGAACATCGTGCCCCGCTTCACGCCGGAGGCCCGGAAGGCGAACCAAGGCCTGGTGGACCTGTTGCGGCGGATCGCCCGGCAAAAGAGGGCGACGCCGGCGCAGATCGCGCTCGCCTGGCTGCTCGCGCAGAAGCCGTGGATTGCGCCGATCCCGGGCACGACCAAGCTCACCCGACTCGAGGAGAACATCGGCGGCGCAGACGTCGAATTGACGCCGGACGACCTGCGGGAGATCGATGGCGCCGCCGCGAACATCACGATCCAGGGGGCGCGCTATCCGGAGCACCTGGAGAAAAGGACTGGCCTCTGATGGAGATCACACGCACTGGGCTTCAGCCTTCCAGCAAGGGCCCGGATGACTGGTTCACCGGCACGGTACGGATCGACCCGTTGTTTCAGGCGCGCGCTCCTGCGCGCGCAGCCGGCAACGCCGTGACGTTCGAGCCCGGTGCGCGGACCGCATGGCACACGCACCCGCTGGGGCAGATTCTCATCGTCACCTTCGGCTGGGGTTGGGTCCAGCGCCAGGGCGGGCCGATCGAACAGGTCCGTCCGGGGGACGTGGTCTGGTTCGAGCCGGGCGAGAAGCACTGGCATGGGGCTTCGCCGACCACGGCAATGACGCACATCGCCATCCAGGAGGCGCTCGACGGCAAGGCGGTCGAGTGGATGGAGAAGGTGCGCGACGACGAATACCAGCGCGGGCCCCAGGCCCGGCGCTGACCCGGTTCACGGAGCAGGAGCAGTCAGGATGCGCGCGACCATCATGTACGGCGCGGGCGACGTTCGCGTCGAGAACGTCCCGGACGCCCGCATCAGGGAGCCGACCGACGCCCTCGTGCGCGTGACGCGGGCGTGCATCTGCGGCAGCGACCTCTGGCCTTACAAGGAGATGGAGCCGAGCGCCACGGGCGTGCGCATGGGCCACGAGTTCATCGGCATCGTGGAGGACGTCGGCGCCGAGGTGTGCACGGTGAAGCGCGGCGACGTGGTCGTGGCGCCCTTCGCCATCTCGGACGGCACGTGCGAGTTCTGCCGGGAGGGGCTTCAGACGTCGTGTCTCCACGGCGGCTGGTGGGGCGGCACCGAGCAGGACGGCGGCCAGGGTGAGGCGGTTCGCGCGCCGCATGCCGACGGGACGCTGGTCAAGCTCCCGGTGGGGCAGGACGACGGTCTGATGCCGTCGCTGCTCACGCTTTCGGACGTGATGGGCACCGGCCACCACGCGGCGCGAGCCGCGCGCGTGGGCCCCGGGAAGACGGCGGCGGTGATCGGCGACGGGGCGGTCGGACTCTGCGGCGTCATCGCGGCCCGCCGCCTGGGCGCCGAGTCGGTCATCCTGTTGGGCAGTCACCTCGACCGCATCGCGCTGGCCCGGGAATTCGGTGCAACGGAGATCGTGAGCGAGCGCGGCGACGCGGGCACCGAGCGGGTGCGCGAGCTGACGCGGGGCCTGGGCGCCCACAGCGTTCTCGAGTGCGTGGGCTCGGAGCCAGCCATGCTGACGGCGATGCGCATCGCGCGCCCCGGCGGGGCGGTCGGCCGCGTCGGCGTACCGCACTACGGGGCGACGCCGTGGGCGCAGGAGAGCTTCT
>DATJUT010000062.1 GCA_035502185.1 Gemmatimonadales bacterium | reverse complement strand
CCGCTGAAGCGCCGCGAGCAGATCCGAGCGGGTCTCGACACGATTCTGCAGCTTCACCCCGGCGACCGCGAGCAGCATTGCGCGATCGAGGTCCGGTTCGGTCTGGGCCTGCGCACCGACCCGCTCGGCGTCCGAGGTGAGCGCCTGGCCCTGCGCGTGCCCTCGCTGGATCAATGCGACCGCGCCGGCGAGGACCGCCACGAGCAGCAGCGCGACGGCGCCAGCCAGCAGCCAGCGCAGGCGATGATTGGCTCGCAGCTGCGCGCGCCGCTCCCGTCCTGCCTCCTCCAGGCTCGCATCGACGAAGCTGCACTCCGTGGCGTTGAGCGCCTCGCGATGGTGCTCGGCCCAGTCGGCCGCCGCGCCGAGCCGGGCGCCGCGGTACAGATCGGATGGGTCCCGTCCGCCCGTGTCCCACAGGCGCGCGGCGGCGCCGAGTTGCCGGTGCAGGCGGATGGCTTCGCGATCCTCGTCGAGCCAGCTCCGCAGCGTTGGCCACGCGCGGATTAGGACCTCGTGGGCGACCTCGGCCGTTCCCTCGCCGATCGTCACCAGGCGTGCGTCTACCGCGCGTTCGAGCAGGGCCTGAACGACTTCGGGCGGCACGCCCTCCGGTACCAGCTCGTCTAACTCAACCCGTCGGCGCGACACGCCGCCGTCGCCGATCTCGGTGAGCCGCAGGAACATGCCGCGCATCATCTGTCGTTGCTCGAGCGACAGGGATGCGAGCAGGCCGTCGGCGGTTCGAGCGATCGCGGAGGGGACGCCGCCGGTCTCGCGGTAGCCCGCAACCGTCAGCGTGCGGCCGTCGCGCCGCTCCCACGTGGCCCGCAGAGCGTGCGAGAGAAGTGGCAGAGCGCCGGGCTGGCCCGCCACGTCGCGCACGGCGAGCTCGGCCAGCCCCGGCTCGAGCCGTAGCCCCGCCAACCGTGCGGGCTCGATCACGGCACGCTCGAGCTCCACGTCGCTCATAGCCCCGAGCAGTAGTTGGTTGGCGGCGACCGCGCGGGCGAGATCGGGGTGATCGGCGAGCCTGCCATACATGTCGGCTCGCACGCCGATCGCCACCGGCCCGCGGACGGCGAGCAGCGCGTCGATGAACGCCTGCCTGCGACCGGCGTCCTGACAGAGCGTGAACAGCTCTTCGAACTGGTCGACGACCACCAGGACGTCCGCCTGATCGCGGATGCGCAGAGACGGTGACGTGCCCGGGGTGAGCAAATGCGCCCGGGTAACGCCGGGCACCTCGCCCGCGTGCACCGCAGCGATGAGGCCGGCCCTGAGCACCGACGATTTCCCACTCCCCGAGGGACCCACGACGGCCAACAGCCTTCCCGCCGCCAGCCGGCCGATCAGCTCTGCGACGACGCGTTCGCGCCCAAAGAAGTAGCCGCGATCCTCGGGTTCGAACGCGAGCAGGCCGCGGTAGGGACAATCGCTCGCCGGAAGTGGCGAGATCACGCCCGCCGCCTTGAGGGCGTAGATTCGCTCCGGTACACCCACGCCACGCAGGCGGTGCGGACCGAGGTCGACGAGTTCCGAGCCCGCGGGCACATGCCCGGCAACCAGCTCCGCTGTGACCGACGAGAGGAGGATCTGACCGCCGTCGGCCTGGTCACGGACTCGCGCGGCGAGGCTGACCGACGGCCCGACGTAGTCGGTCCCGCGGCGCTCGGCCTCACCCGTGTGGATACCGAACCGCACGCCGATGCGAAGACCTTCCGGCCACGTCTCGGTCGACAGGGCCCGGGTGGCGGCCAGCGCCGCGTCGAGCGCGCTTGGCGCCGACTGGAACGCCGAGACGGTGGACTCACCCTTCGACTTGAGGAACCGGCCTCCACATCGTTCTACGCACTCGGCCATCAGCTCGTCGTGCCGCACCAGCGCCTGCGCCATCGCGGCCGGCTCGCAGTCCCACATGGCGCTCGCCCCCTCGATTTCGGACAGACAGAACGTGATCACGCCCGAGGGCAGCGCCGCCGCCCAGCCCGCGCGCAGCCGCTCGATCAGCTCCCCCGGCGTGGCCGGTCGCCGCGCCGGGTTCGTCGCCATCCCCAGGCGAATCGCGGCCTCGAGCTGCTGTGCCTGACCCGGGTCGATGCCCTCCCACGGCGGCAGAACGCCCGATGGTGGTGCGCCCGCGAACAGCGCGAACGCCGTGGCCGCGAGTGCGTAGACGTCGCTGGCGCGCGACGGAGCGCCGTCGGATGCCAGCTCCGGCGCCCGGTAGCCGCGGGTGCCGAAGCGGCGGCGGAGCGCGTTGGGGGCCGAGGAGATGCCGAAGTCGACAAGCTTCACGCGCCCACCGGTGGTGAGGATCAAGTTGGCCGGCTTGACGTCGCCGTGGATGACCGGCGGGGTCTGCGAATGCAGATGCGTCAGTGCCTCGGCCGCTTGCGAGAGATAGGCAAGCACGCTGGACGGCGCGAGCCCCGGGCGGCCGCGATCGCGCAGCAACGTGGCGAGGTCCGTGCCCTCCACCCAGTCCATCGCCAATACGTAATCCTCGCCCTCGAAGAAGTCCTCCCGAACCAGCGGAAGCGCCGGGTGCGGAGGAACTGCGAGCAGGATCCGCGCCTCACTCAAGAGCTCCTCCCGGGCCTGAGCATCGCGTACGCGACGGATCTTCAGGGCCACGAACCGGTCATGCTGGCGATCGAGCGCCTTTACGACTCGCCCCTCCCCACCGATCCCGAGCAGCTCGAGGATCTCGTAGCGCTCCTTGATCAGAGCCCGCGTTGCCATGTTCTCTCCCACACAGGCGTACTGTCCTTCTAACCTTCTGACGTGGGCGCGCAAGTCGAGGTGACGTACGGGGTGCACAGCTGGCGCTTCCCGCTGCAAGCCGACCGCACCACCATCGGCAAGGCCGCAGAGAACGACGTCTCACTCGCCGAAGACCCCACCGCGAGCCACCTGCACGCGATCCTCGAGTACTTTCCCTCCGGGTGGTGCGTCACCGACCTCGGCTCGTCCAACGGCACCTGGGTCAACGGCGAGGGATCTGGTCCTCCCAAAAGGCTGCGCCACGGTGATGAGATCCGCATCGGCCAGACCCGGCTCATCTTCCGCGACCCGCTCGCACTGCGGGCGCGCAGACAAAGGCTGAAGACGCGCCTCCGTCACTGACCACGCGCGAGCGGGACGTGCTCGTAGCGCTCTGCCGACCCCTGCTCGACCGCGACATGTTCACCGAGCCCGCATCCACCCGCGTGATCGCCGACGAGCTCGTCATCACCCAGGCCGCCGTCAAACAGCACCTATCCAACCTGTACGACAAATTCGGCGTGGGCGCCGCGGACTCCAACCGGCGCGCCAGACTCGCCAACGAGGCGCTCCGGCGCGGCGCGGTCTCGCTGACGCAGCTGCGAGCACACGACGACCAGTAGTTCTCCGATACTGCCACGGCGCTGATCCTCGTTCCGCGGGCCACCGCACCATCATCCACCCCTCGGTGCGAGATTGCCATAGCCCGCTGGCCCGACCGACCCGGCCAGAGGGTAAGGCAAACCTTCCGCGGCGGCAAGTATCGGGCGAGAGCCTCGCGCGACGGCAAGTATCTCCTTACTCGCTCGCCATCACATTGACCACCGGCCGGCCATGGCATCTGGCCTGCCGGCCGGCCATGATCTTCGCGACAACCAGATCGATCGGAGACACACGGGCAATCCGATCCGGGACCAGGAGGCAGTTCATGACTCGTCCATTCACGAAACCCGTACCGCCGGTGTGATCGCCGCTGCGATGCTCGCTCTCGGCGGGATCGCGACTACAGCGGGCGCCAAGCCGATCGACGCGGCGCCTGTGGGATTGTCGATGGCTGCTCCGCCCTCCCAGATCGCGATCATCCACCACGTCGACGCGCAGGAGGCACAGCGGCTTCCCAGCGGCCCCCCCAGGGCGATCGAACAGAGTGACGCTGACACGAGCAGCACGAACGGCTTTGACTATAGAGCCGGCGCCGTCGGGGTCATCGCCGTGATCGCGCTGCTGATCGCCGCCGGGAAACTCACCATCCGCCGCCGGAGCCAACCCGAGCACACGTAAGGGACCAAGCCACGGGGGCACCGTCATTCGCGCACAGGTAGGCGAATCACCACGCGAGCTCCCCGCAGCCGGAAAGTCACCTCAGCGTCGACGGGGTGCATCTGGCGCTCGTGGACTCGCACGATTGTCACATCACAGCTCTCAACCGGAGGATTCTCCATGATCAAGAAAGTTGTCTTCGTACTCGTCTGTCTCGGAGCTCTCGTCTTACCGTCAGTCGCGAGCGCCAATGTCGTCACCGATTGGGACCGCACGATGGTCGCGGTGCTGGAGGCCGACAACGCGCCGCCGCCCCCAGCGGCCCGGGCCGCGGCGATCGTGCAGTCGTCGGTCTTCGACGCGATCAACGGGATCGAGCGCGGCTACACGCCGGTGCACGTGCTGCCAGCAGGTCCCCGAGACGCATCGCCGGCTGCCGCCGCCGCCGCGGCGGCCGAGGAGGCCCTCGTCACGCTCTTCCCGGATCGCTCGTC
>DATJUT010000061.1 GCA_035502185.1 Gemmatimonadales bacterium | reverse complement strand
GCACCGGCCGCGCTGGCAGCGCGCGGCCGCCCGCGTGGCGCGCGAACAGCGCCCGCTCATCCTCGGATAGCGGCTCCGCGTCCGCGGCCTTCCACAGCGTCACCGCAGCGCGCCACGACGGGCCAGCCATGCCGGCCAGCTCGAGGAAGCCGCTGAACGGGAACGGATAGGGCTGTGGCGACCCACCGCTGCGCCGGTTCGCCGCTGCAGCTTGTCTGCCCTTCGCGCCGGCCGCCTTCGCTGTCTGCTTGGTGAAGCCCATGCTACCCCCGTGCTAGCCGCGTGCTAGGGATTGAGCGGCTCGCGGGCCTCGCCGCGAACCGTGGCAAGAGCGTGGCAGCGCCCGCCAAGCCCTTGCAGCGCCACCACCTACATGGCGCCGCGGGACTACGTGTCCAGCAACGCCCGCCCGCCCCAGGCCACGCGGCGCACGCTGGCCCAAGCGCGTGCAGGCATCGCAACCCGGAAGTGCGCTCGTCGGGTGAAGGGGTTTTGTCAGTTCTGTCAGTTCTGGCGTAGAGTCGTAGAGCGTGAGTCGGAAGCACTCTCTCCCTACGGATGCCTGCCACGATTCTGCCACGGTGTTGGCCGTAGCAGGGTGTTGTGCGGCCCTCGCCCCCGAGGCGTCGGAAGCCCCGGGGGCGTTGGCTGCGCTGCGGTTAGCAACATTGTGATACAGAGGGTACGGTAGGCCCTTCGGCTTTTGAGTCCCGCGTGTCTGCCATTCCACCACTCGGGCGAGCGCACGCAATATAGCGCCGGGCGCGGTGACGCCGCCGCGGCCAGCGCCGTCCCGTGCAGGGCCGACGGCCGGAGGTTCGCCCCCCGATCAGGGCTACCCTGCAGACTCTCCGGCGCCCGACGCGGGCCGGCACGCACGCGGCGTGCGCCGCGAAACCTTTGCCCTGCGTCGCCTGTACGGGCTAGAGCAGGCTGACCAGCGCAGGAGGCAGAATGGGCGCGATCAACTTCGTCGTGTCGATGGTGTCGTTTGCGGCCGGCATTTCGCTGATCGCCTTCGCGATCGCCGCCGCCAGGCGATTCAGCGCCGGAGGGGCCACGCGCGCCCTGCACGAGCTGCACGACGAGATCCAGCTGCTGCGCGCCGAGATCGACCAGCTGCACGCCGCCGTTGAAGAGACGAAGAAGGGCTCCGCGGCGCTCGACGAGATCCAGAACCGGCTCGACTTCGCCGAACGCCTGCTGGCCCAGATGAAGGCCCGCGAGGCGCTACCGGGGCCACGCTGACGCCGCCCGATTCCTGACCATCGGGCGCCCCGCCCCGAGCCCCCCGAAAATCCAAGCCCCCGGCGGAATGCCGGGGGCTTGGGCGCTCCTGCTGCGGTATGCGGAATCGATCTCGAGACTACCGCGGTCCCGGGCCAGGGCTGTCGGCCGGAGGTTGGCCCCGCAAACCGGGCCTCCCTGCCGGCTGCCGCCACCGTCCCTCGCGAATCGTCTGGATCCGCTGCATGAGCATCGCCCGCATCTGCAACAGCCGCGCCCGCTGCACCGGCGTCAGGAACTGCGCCAGCTCCCGCTCGTTCTGCTGCTCCAGCTGGGCCCGCGCCAGGTGGTTCTGCACCAGGGCGTCCTGCAGCCGCGAGAGGCTGTCCTGGTTCGCGGCCACGCCGGGCCGCATCTGCTCGTAGATCGCGCCCCGCAGATCCTGCTCCCGGTCCCGCAGGTGCATCCGCCGGTCGCGGTCCGCCCGCATCGCGCCGCGCAGCCGGTCCAGCTGCTGGTCGGTCAGGCCCAGCTCGACCTTCACACGCTGGGCGAACCGCTCCTCGATCATCCCGCGCAACTGCTCGGCGCGCTCGCCACCCCTGAGGCCGGGCCGCCGCATCGCATTGCCCATCGGGGCGCCGGTGTCCGCCGGCGACGGCGTCGGGTTCTGGCCCTGCGCGCTCCGCCCGGTGACCAGCGCGATGGCCAGGGCCGCGGCCGGCAGGGCGATCTTCATCAGGTTTGCGTTCTTCATGGTGACGTCAGCCTTCCGCTCCGTTCAAGGACGCGAGCAACACTTCGAGTTGAGCCTCCGAAAGGTCGTCGAGCGAGCCGCCCAACGACGCCGGGACGACCGAATCCGCGGCCGAGCTGACCTCACCGGCCGCCTCCCACACCGCCTCGAGCTGCCGCGAGCTGAGCGAGTCCATCGCCGGGATGCCCACCGGCAGCCGCACCGCCGACTCCCGGCCGCCCGTCGTCAGGCGCACGACCGCCGCGGCCGCGACCAGCACGACGACGGCGGCCGCCGCCCGCAACGCCACGGGTGACATCCAGCGGAACCGCGGCGCCTCGGCCCCCTCGCGGCGCAGGCGATCCAGCACCCCCGCCGCGACCCGCTCGACGTCCACCCGCGCCGCCCGCTCGGCCGTGCGCGCCTCCAGCGCCTTCCACGCCGCCCCGATCTCGGGGGGCAACTCGCCGCTCATGCGATCCATGCCTTCAACCTCTTCACGGCGTGATGGTAATGCACCCGTGCCGCCCCTTCGGAAATCCCCAGACCGCCCGCAATCTCCTCGTAGCCGAGCCCCTGCTGGGCCCGCATCAGGAACACCTCGCGCTGCAGCCGCGCCAGCTTCCCGATCCCCTCCTGCAGCCGCTCCGCCGTCCAACCCGCCTCGGCCTGGGCCCCGGGGTCGCCGGACGGATCCCGGATGTCCGGCGTCAGCGCGACCACCTGGTGCCGGCGCCACCGCCGCCGCCGGTCCTTCAGCACGTTCCCGCCGATCGCCAGCAGCCAGGTCCGGAACGACGCCCCGCCGCGAAACGTCCCCAGCGCCCGGAACGCCTTGAACAGCGCCTCCTGCGTGAGATCCTCCAGCTCGTCGTCCGGCGCCCCGTGCGCGGCGACGAAGCGCGCCAGCGCCATGGCGTGCCGGCGGACCAACTCCGCGGCCGCCGCTTCCTCGCCCGCGAGGTACCGGGCGATCAGGTCGCCGTCAGCGGCGACGGACAGCGCAGGAACTCCCATGCGTCAGTGAGTTGGACGTGACCTTGCGCCTGGCGTTAAGGGCCGGTGATATTCTCTCGAACAACCGTTCGAACACTCCGAGGGTGTATGCAGGACTTCGACCGCCGCCGGGACGCGCTCCTGGCCGCCGCCGCGCACGTGTTCGCGGCCCGGGGCTACCACCGGACCAGCATGCGTGACCTCGCCAAGGCGAGCCGCATGAGCCTGGCGGGAATGTACTACTACGTGGCGGGCAAGGAGGATCTCCTGTTCGAGATCCAGAAGGGCTGCTTCGAGCGGGTGCGCAGGGCCGCCGAGGCGGCCGTCGCGGCGGCGGTGACGCCCGAGGAGCGGCTGGGCGCCTTCATCCGCCACCACGTGATGTTCTTCGCGAACCACATGGACGAGATGAAGGTGCTCTCGCACGAGGCGGAGTCGCTCACGGGACCTCGGCTGGAGGAAGTGCGGGCCCTCAAGAAGGCCTACGTCGAGCTGGGCCTGGGTCTGCTGGCGGCCCTCGACGCGCAGGATGGCGGCCACCGGACCGACCGGCACGTGGCCGTGTACGCGCTGTTCGGCATGATGAACTGGATCTACACCTGGTACGACCCCGCCGGGCCGGTCGGGGTCGAGGAGCTGGCGGAGTCCATCTGCCGGCTGTTCCTGAACGGCTACGCTGCGGAGGTACACGTCCGATGACGGCGACGATGGCGCAGGACACGAAGACGGCGAAGCGGCTGGTGGACGTCACCAAGCAGGACGGGATCGCCATCGTGGCGCTGAACGACCCGCCGGCCAACACCTACACCTACGAGATGAACCGGCAGCTCGACGAGGCGATTCTCGACGCGC
>DATJUT010000060.1 GCA_035502185.1 Gemmatimonadales bacterium | reverse complement strand
TCACCGAGTCCTCGATGGACTCGATCGCCCGCAGAGTATAGCCGTTGAGCTTGAAGACCCGGCCGAACTCGGTCAGCTCGGGGAACTGCGTGTGGCAGGCGCTGCACGGCAGCTTGGTCTGACGGGCGAAGCTCGGAATGGCTGCCGCGGGCACCGCGCCCAGCGCCAGCAACGCCGTCGCCCCGGCCGCCGCCGCGAGAGCGACTCGATACGAACGGATCAGGCTCATAGGACCTCGCTCGGATTGGGCTGGCCAAAGCCTAGTGCGTCCGACGGGAATCCGGAAGTTGAATCTCGTGCAGAATGGTAGGATTTCGCCGTCGGCAGATGGCCGGCGGCAATCGGTCGGCGCCGGCGTGCCGACACGCGAAGGCGGCCTAGCGGTCCACGACCAGCAGGCCGACCGTGCCGCCCATGTCGTCGGGCAGGGTCGCGACGCCGCGCGGCACCATCCAGCGGCGGCCGTCCACCACCAGCGAGAAGCGGTGGGCGCCCTGGCTCAGGGCCAGGTTGGCCCGCCAGTGCTCGCCATCGACCCGCTCGAGCGCGACCGGAGTCCACTCGTTCCACTCGCCGGCGATGGCGACGTCGTGGGCGTCCGGCACCAGGAACGTCACACGCTGATGCCCCGGGTCCATCACCTCGACGGCCACGCTCGCCGGCGCCGAGCCGTCGAATCCCGGCGCGCGGGGCTGGGCAATGGCGCGGAGCCCGCCGCCGAGCCACACGCCGAAGCTGAGGAAGGCGCCCTCGGTGAAACCGCTGAGATCCCGCGGATAGGTGCCCGCTTCCGCCTCGAAGGTCGCCCACGACGTGGCGCGAAGCGCGGCGCGGCCCTGGTACCAGGGCTTGCCGCCGAGATTGCCGGAACGCGCGCCCGCGAGGGTGCTCAGCGTGAGCCGGGCGGCGCGGAGCTGCAGGCCCACGGTCGCGTCGGCGAAGCGGGTGGGGCCCGCCTGCGTGCCGGCGACGCTGCCCTGCACGCTCCACCGGCCGACGTCCCGGCGCACCGTGAGGCTGCCGTCCACGGTGGCGCTGGAGACCTGGTCCACCCTGCGCACGGCGCCCCCGGCCACGCCGGCGGAGACCATCCAGTCTCCCGCGACCACCGCGGCCACGGGTCCGGCCGAGCCCAGCGCGCTCCAAGTGCCGCCCTCGATGTAGCCCCCGTCGCCGTCCACCCTGAGGCCCAGACCCACGTGCGGGCTCAGCAGCCGGATGCCGAACAGCGAGCCGGCGGCCTGTGCGGCCCACGCCCCGGAGGTGAATTGCGTGAAGGAGCCGTCGAGCGCGCCGGTACTGCGGCGGCCATCCCAGGTCAGGCGCGTGGTCAGGGTGCCGGCGGACCCCGAAACGGTGTCGGCGTAACGCGCGCGGACGCCGCCGAGACGGAAGCGGACCTGTTGCGCGGCGAGCGAGGTGGCCGCGAGAAGCAGCAGCGCGGCCGCCGCGAGGCAGATTCTACACGTCACCGATCGTGGGAATGGCCATCGTGGTCGTGAGTGCCCGGCGGCACGCTCGACGGGCGGTCGCCCCGGTCCCCGGAGCGGCCGCTGCCCTGGTCGCCGTCGCCGTCGCCGTTCATCATGCGATGCTCGATGTCGCCGGGACTCATGCCCTGGTCGTGCATCACGCGCGCGACCGAAGGGAGGTCGAGCAGGTCCGCCATGCTGCGGTGGCTGTGCATGGCGCCCACGACGATCTTCGTGGCCTGGTCGCTGCCGAGGCCCTGGGCTGACAGCGCCGCCGCCACGCTGAGGCCCGGGGCGGCGACGGCGCCCTCGCCGGCGGCCTGCACGACGCTGCGGACCTGATCGGCGCGCATCCCGCTGCGCATCGCTTCGGCCGCCGCCGCGATCACCGGGCCCGGCGGCGACTCGATGCCGGCATCGATCACGGCGGTACGCGCGCTGGCCATCTGGTCCGCGAAGTGCTGCACGGCGACCACGATCCGGTCGGGCGGCACCTGCTTGGCCCATCCCTCGATGGCCTTGTCGGCCAGCGGCCCGTCGGGCACGCCGCGCGCCGCAGCCGCGGTGGCGACCACCGCCACGCGATGCGCCAGGCTCGCGGGCAGGCCGCGCGTCTGGAGTCTGCCCTCGATGCCGGCGCCCTGGGCCGCGAGCACCGCCGGCACCAGGAGGAGCCCCGCTGCGATCGCGGACCGACGCAACCGGTTCATGATCTCACCAGCCCCTTCGGGCCCACCACGATCACGCTGTTCCGTCCCCCGAACCCGTCGTCCACCTCCGCATGCGCGGTCGGATCGGGCACCCAGCGAGTCCCGTCGATCACAAACTCGTACCGATGCTCGCCCACCGGAAGTGGGGCCGTCGCCGACCACACGCCGCGGGCGTCCCGGACCATCGTCAGCGCACCGACCTGCCAGCCGTTGAACGAGCCGGCCACCGAGACGCTCCGCGCCTGCGGCGCCTCGAGCTCGAAGCGCACGAACACCGTGTCGGCGCTGGCGCGCGCCGGCGCCGCGGCCACCGGGACGGGGCTCCCGCCGTTCCCGCGCGGCGCGAGCCACACCACCAGCGCCGCAGCCGCCGCGAGGACGGGCACCCACACGGGCCGGAGCTTCACCGTCCGGGGGGCCATCAGCCACGCCAGGCCGCTCCGGCGCCGGGCCGGCGCGCGCCGGCGGACCGCGGTCATCACACGTTCGTCCAGCGCCGGATCCACGGGCGCGAGCCGCGCCGCGTAGTCACGGACCTCGGCCGCCAGCCGGTCGGCGGCGGCCAGCTCCGTGCCGCTCAGCTCCTCGAACGGCTCCCCGTCGAGGTAGCGATGCGCATCCGCGCTGAAACCGTCCCACTCCGTCATCGCAAGGCTCCCATCAAGGACCGCAGGGCGTCGCGGGCCCGGTGCACCCGCATCTTCAGAGCATCCACCCCCACCCCCAGCAGCTCGGCCATCTCCTCATATGACCGTCCATCCACGTGTTTCATAACGAAGGCCTCGCGCTGCTCGGGCGTCAGCCGGGCCAGGGCCGCCTCCAGCGCCGCCCCCAGCTCCCCCCGCTCCAGGCCCTCGTCGGCCCGGTCCCCGCCCGGCGGATCCACGTCCTCCAGGGGGACCGTGTCGCGCCGCCGTGCCTGGACGTTCCGGCACTGGTTCGTGAGGATCCGGAAGAACCAGGCCCCGAACCGGTCGGGGTCGCGGCAGGTCGCCAGCGCGTCGAACGCACGGATGAACGCCTCCTGCATGGCATCCTGCGCCGCGTCCAGGTCGCCCACGGACGCGACGGCGTACCGCCCGAACTCCGTGCGGTAGCGCTCGACGAGGATGCGGTACTGCTCGGCGTCCCCGGCCAGAACCCGGCGGACGATGGTACCGTCGCTCGACTGCACGCTCCCTAACCCATTGATGGGGTAATTTGCTTCAAGGTAACGACCACCAGCACGGGACGTTACCCCGCGAACCTCCGCATGGTCCTCCATGCAGCGGCGGGGGCAATCCGACCCCGCCGATCCCCCTTCTTGATGGAGAAGCCATGAATCGTATGCTGCGGCCGACCTGGCTGACGACCGGCGCCCTCGTGCTCCTCGCGGCGACGGCCGCCTGCAGCCGCGACGCCGCCACGGGCACCGGCCCCGGCGGCAGCTCCGGCGGATCCGCGTTCACGGTGCAGCTCGCCTCGGTGTCGTCCTCGTCCGCCGCTCCCGGGTCGGTCGGGGGGATTCTGGCGAACGACTTCGGGGGCCCCGGCGGCTTCAACGGGCCGGGAGGCTTCGGCGACTTCGGCGACGGCGAAGGCCACCACTGGCGCGGCTGGTGGGGGTGGATGCGCACCCATGACGTGGATTCGCTGATCGTGCTCGCCACCAAGCTCGAGGTCCTGACGGTGAAGGTCGACACCAGCGCGGCCGACTCGGCCGACAGTGCCAAGGGCCACGACTGGGGCGAGCGGGAGTGGGGCTGGGACACGATCCCGATCGACAGCGCCCATCTCGACCTGATCCACCTGCCCGACTCGGCGGCCGCCGGCATCCCGATCGCCACGGGCACGCTGCCGGCGGGGACGTACCGGCACATTCGACTGTTCGTGGTCAACCCGCTCATCTACTTCGATACGACGCTGGTCACTCCGGCGGGCGACACGCTCAAGGCCGGCGTGGGCTATCCGGTGATCTTCCCCTGCGCGGACAGCACCGGCGCGGTGTTCCGGACGGACGATCCGTTCGTCGTTCCGGCCGTGGGCGACACGGTCAGCCTGTACTTCGATCGCGACGACACCGTGCGCCACATCATCATCACGGGCGACGGCAAGATCATCGTGCCGCCGGTCATGCGCTTCTGGCGCGGCCGCTGGCGCTGAGGCGCCGGGCCTCGTAGTCTCGGTCGGCATCCCGCCTCAGCGACGCCGCCCGTCGCAGCCGGTTCCGGCTGCGGCGGGCGGCGTCGGTCGTCCGCACCTTCGTCTGACCGCTCCCGAGGCGCTGGTTCGCGGCTCGCTCCCCGGGGGACGCCCGGGGGGCCGGCCCGCGCCCCGGCCGCGCTACACCCAGCCCCGCAGCTTCATGGCCTGGGCCACCCGGCTCACCGCCACCAGGTAGGCCGCGAGCCGGTTGTGCACCTTGTGCTTCGTCGCCGCCTCGTGCACGGCCTGGTACGCGTGCGTCATCTTCCGGCTGAGACGGTCCTGCACCACGTCGAGGTCCCAGTAGTAGCTGTACGCGTTCTGGACCATCTCGAAGTACGACACCGTGACCCCGCCGGCGTTGGCCAGGAAATCGGGCAGCACCACGATGCCGCGCTCGGCCAGGACCTGGTCGGCCTCGGGCGTCGTGGGGCCGTTCGCCAGCTCGAGCACGATCTTCGCCTTGACCCGGTCCACGTTGTCGGCCGTGATCTGGTTCTCCAGGGCGGCGGGCACGAGCACGTCGCACTTCAGCTCCAGGCAGGCCTTGGGGTTGGGCATGAAGTCGCCGCCCTTGAAGCCCTTGACGCCGTGGTGCTCGAGGAAGTGCCGGTGCAGCGCGTGCACGTCCAGGCCCTTGGCGTTGTAGATCGTGCCGTCGATCTCGCCGATGGCCACGACCGTGCCGCCGACTTCGTCGCGGATGATCTTCGCCGCATAGGACCCGGCGTTGCCGAAGCCCTGGACGGCGTAGGTCGCCCTGGTGAGGTCGAGGCCGGCCACCTTGGCGGCTTCGCGCATCACGTAGACGCCGCCGCGGGCCGTCGCGTCGCCCCGGCCCTCCGAGCCCCCGATGGCGAGCGGCTTGCCGGTGATCATCCCGAACTCGTTGTGCCCCTGCATGACGGCGAACTCGTCCATCATCCACGCCATGATCTGCGGGGTGGTGTAGACGTCGGGGGCGGCCACGTCCTTCTCGAGACCCAGGATGCGCGCCATCTGCCGCACGTAGCCGCGGCTCAGCCGCTCCAGCTCGCCCACCGACAGCGCCTTGGGATCCACCACGATCCCGCCCTTGCCGCCGCCGAGCGGGATGTCCACGACCGACGTCTTCCACGTCATCCACGCGGCCAGGGCGCGGACCGTGTCGATCGTCTCGTTGGGATGGAACCGGATGCCGCCCTTGCAGGGCCCGCGCGCGTCGTTGTACTGGACGCGGAAGGCGTGGAACACCTCCACGCGGCCGTCGTCCATCCGCACCGGGATGCGCGCGTGCATCTCCCGGATCGGCCAGTTGAGCATCTGGTGCGTCGCGTCGTCGAGCTCGAGGATGCGCGCCGCTTCGTCGAGCTGCCGCTGGGCGATCATGAACGGATTGACCTTCGCCTCCGTCAGCGACACCCCGACCGCGTTGTAGTCCTCCGCTTCCAGCGGCACGAACCCGTTGTGAATGTCCGTCACACCACACCCCCCAAGAACGGTAAAGGCCGCGGCCCAATCGCCGCGGCCGTCACCGCCGGAAGGGTGCAAATTGCGGGCCTAGTGCATCAGGATCTTCTCGGCTTCCTCCCGGTCCATGTCCGTAACGTACGGAATGCCACTGACTTCCGCGGCCTCGCGCGTGAGGGCCGCGATGTCGTTGCGGTCGATGTAGCGCACCGCGAACTTGCGCGCGCCCGCCATCAGCTGCCGCAGGCCCTGCGCGAGACGCATGTAGTAGGTGTAGTAGCCGATGGCGCCCACCGGCAGCTTGGCGAAGCGGTCGCCGTACCTGTGCCGCAGCTCGGCGGCGGTGACGAACACCTCGTCCACCGACGTCCCGAACCGCTCCACGTAGATCGGGAGGCTCTGCTGCTCGATGGCGTTGCCGATGGTCTTGGCGACCATCGCCGCCGCGAGCGGCGCGCGCGCCATCGCGATCAGGCGCACGAACGGGGCGCCGAGGGCGAAGCCCTTGAAGATCTGGTCCTCGAACGTGAAGCCGCCCGCCAGGGCGATCGCCGGGATGTAGGCGCCCTTGGTGGCGAGCTTGTGCAGGTAGTCCCGCAGCAGCGAGTGCAGCTCGATGCCGGGCACGCCCCACTCGTTCATCATCCGCCACGGGCTCATGCCGGTGCCGCCGCCGGCCGCGTCCACGGTCAGGAGGTCCAGCTCCGCCAGCGACGAGTACTTCACCGCGCGGGCCAGGTCCTCGGGCCGGTAGGCGCCGGTCTTCAGGAAGACGTGCTTGGCGCCGAGCTTGCGCAGCTGCTCCACGCGCTTGAGGAAGGAGTCCTGGTCCACCATCCCCACGCGCGAGTGCCGCTCGAACTCGTGGAAGCTGCCCTTCTTGAACGACTCGATCACCATCGGGTCCATCGGGTCGGGCAGCACGACGTAGCCGCGGCGCCGCAGCTCCTGCGCCTTGGCCAGGTCGCGGATCTTCACTTCCCCGCCGATGTCCTTGGCGCCCTGGCCCCACTTCAGCTCCACGCTGGTCACGCCGAGCTTCTTGAGGGCGTACTCCTGCACGCCGAGCTTGGTGTCCTCGACGTTCGCCTGGACCACCACGTCGCCGTAGCCCTCCTCGGCCCAGTCGCGGAAACACTGGATGCGCCACTCGAGGTCCGGGGCCGAGATCACCTTCCCCTCGCCGAACTTCGCGTCCATGTCCATCCCGCAGACGTTCTCGCCGATCGCGATCATCGTCCCGGTGATGGCCGCCCCCGCCGCGATGCCGGGCCAGTTGTTCTTGGCCACGTTGGTCGAGCCCATCGCCGCCAGGGTGAACGGAAGCCGGCTCTTGATCGCCCCCTGCTTCCCGATCGTGACCTCGAGGTCCACGTTGGGGAACAGCGCCTTCTCGCTGTCGGCCTCGATGCCCCAGGCCCCGGTCGCCCGGCCCAGGATCGTGAAGTGCGACAGATCGAGCGGATAGTCCTTCTGCGACGCCGTGGTGATGATCCCGAACGGCTGCGGGTAGATCATCTCGGCGCCGCGGTACGCGGACTTCCCGATCTCGCACATCCCGATGCAGCCGTCGATGCAGGTCGTGCACATCCCGCTGAACGGACTGACCGAGTCCTCGGTGCGGTTCTTGGTCAGCGTGGCGGCGGACGAATTGAGTCGCGTGAGGCTCATGAGGGTTCTCCTGCTAGCGCGCGGTGGATGCCGCGCGGATCCTGGTCCGCGCGTCGGCACGGAACGGTCCGGCCAGCTCGCAGGCGTGGCACGGATCGAGGAAGCACATGGCGTCGTCGTACGTCTTGAAGCACGCGGGCGCGAAGTTCAGGCACGCGTTGCACAGGGCGGTGTCGGCGGTCGAGGCCTGGCAGCGCAGCTCGCACACCGGGCAGACCCACAGGCACGCCCCGCACTGCCGGCACAGCTCCGAGGTCTGGTCGAACGGCCGCGCCACCCGCCGGTCCTTGCCGCGGCCCGCGAACGCGATCGCGCCGCCCATCATCTGCTCGGCGCAGATCCGCACGCACAACCCGCACTGGATGCAGTCCTCGTGCTGGGCCTCGTAGCGGCACTCCCGGACGCCCATCGCCGAGGCGAGATCCTGGATGCGCTTGGACTGCGGGCTCGTGGCCACGTACAGCTCCAGCAGCAGGCGGCGGGCCCGCTCCACCCGCTGGGAGTTGGTGCGGACCACCATCCCCTCCAGCGCCCGCGTGGTGCAGGAGCTCACCAGCCGGCCGACGCCCAGCTCCACGACGCACAACCGGCAGGCGCCGTAGGGCGTGAGGCCGTCCTCGTGGCACAGGGTCGGAATCGGGATGCCGTACAGGCGCGCCGCCTCCAGCAGGGTGGAGCCGTCCTCCACCTGCACGGACGATCCGTTGATGGTGAGTCGGATCATGTCGGCTCCTAGTTGACCAGAACCGCGTCGAACTTGCAGGTCTCGAGACACGAGCCGCACTTGGTGCACTTCGCCTGCTCGATCGTGTGCAGCTTGTTCTTCTCGCCGAGGATCGCCGAGCCGGAGCACAGGCTGATGCACGCGCCGCAGCCGTTGCAGGTCACCGGGTCGATGGTGTAGGTGATCAGCTCCTTGCACACCTTCGCCGGACAGCGGTGCTCGCGGATGTGGGCGAGGTACTCGTCGCGGAAATAGCGCAGCGTGGTCAGCACCGGGTTGGGCGCGCTCTGCCCCAGGCCGCACATGGACGTCTCGCCGACCAGCCAGGCGAGCTCCTCGAGCAGCTGCAGGTCCTCCTCGCGACCCTTCCCCCGCGAGATGCGCGTCACGATCTCCTTCATCCGCTGGGTACCCACCCGGCAGCTGAAGCACTTCCCGCACGACTCGTCCTCGAGGAAGCCGAGGAAGTACCGGGCGATGTCCACCATGCAGGTCCGGTCGTCCATCACGATCATGCCGCCCGAACCCATGATCGAGCCGGCCTGGGTGAGGCTCTCGTAGTCCACCGGCAGGCCCAGCTGCTCCGCCGGGATGCACCCGCCCGAGGGGCCGCCGGTCTGCACGGCCTTGCAGGCGCGCCCGGCCGGCACCCCGCCGCCGATCTCGTTGACCACCTCGGCCAGGGTGGTGCCCATCGGCACCTCGATCAGCGCCGTGTTGGTCACGTTGCCGACCAGGCTGAACACCTTCGTCCCCTTGCTCTTGGCCGTGCCGATGCCGGCGAGCCAGGTGCCGCCGCGCTGCACGATGACCGGGATCGTCGCCCACGTCTCGACGTTGTTGATGCAGGTGGGCTTGCCCCACAGGCCCTTCTCCGCCGGGTACGGCGGCCGCGGCCGCGGCTCGCCCACCCGGCCCTCGATGGAGGCGATGAGCGCGGTCTCCTCACCGCACACGAAGGCGCCGGCGCCCCGCGTGATGCCGATGTTGAACGAGAAGCCCGAGCCGAGGATGTCCTTGCCCAGCAGGTCGGCGCGCTGCGCCTGCAGAATGGCCTCGCTGAGCCGCGCCACCGCCAGCGGGTACTCGTCGCGCACATAGATGACGCCCTCGTGCGCACCCATCGTGTAGCCGCCGATGATCATCCCCTCGATCACGCTGTGCGGATCGCCCTCGAGCACGCCCCGGTCCATGTACGCCCCGGGATCCCCCTCATCGGCGTTGCACACGATGTACTTGGGCCCGCCCTTGGCCTCGCACACGGCCTGCCACTTGCGCCCGGTCGGGAAGCCGGCGCCGCCGCGCCCGCGGAGGCCGCTGACCAGCACCTCCTGGAGCACCTCCCGCGGCGTGAGCGAGTACAGCGCCCGCCACAGCGCGCGGTACCCGCCGCGCGCCGCGTACTCCTCGAGGCTGGACGGGTCCACGATGCCGCAGTTGCGCATCACGATCCGCAGCTGCCGCTTGAACAGCGGCAGCTCCGCGTAGGTCGGCAGCCCGCCGACCGTCGCCTCCGGCACGTCCCGCCCGTTGCAGTAGCTGGTGCGCCGGCCGGTGAGCGGGTTGTCGTCGCCCGTCATCACCGCGAGCGCGAGGTCGGTCCGGGGCTCCGGCAGGTCGGCGACGATGTCGCGCACCTGCTTCGGCTTCACCCGTCCGTAGGTCACCCGGGGCTGGCCGGGCACCCACACGTCGAGCAGCGGCTCCTGCGAGCACCAGCCGATGCACCCGGTCTCGGCCACCGCGTACGGGAGGTGCTTGCCTTCCACCTCCTCGCGCACCGCGTCGAGCACCTCCTGCGCCCCGGCGGCGCGGCCGCAGGTCGCCATGCCGACCAGGATCTTGACGCGATCCGGATACAGCGTGGTGCGCCCGTGGATCGCGCAGCGCTCCAGGGCCTCCAGATCGGTGAGGTGCGTGGGGACGTGGGAGTGGTGTTCAGTCACGGGACGCCCCCTTCTGCGCCGAGCGCCGGCCCGACCGGTAGCGGTCGAGCACCCGCTTCACCTTGGACTGCTCGAGCGTCGCGTACACGTCCCGGTCCACGCGCAGCACCGGCGCCAGGCCGCAGCAGCCGAGGCAGCGCACGGTCTCGACGACGAACTCGAGGTCGGGGCTGGTGCCGACGTCCGTGAGGCCGGTCTCGGTCTGGACCCGCTCCAGGATGCGCGTCCCGCCCCGCACGTGGCACGCGGTGCCGAGGCACACCTGCACCACGTGCTTGCCGCGCGGCTTGAGGCTGAAGCAGCGGTAGAACGTGGCGACCTGGTAGACCTGCGGCAGCGGGACCTGCAGCTTGCGCGAGACGCGCCGCAGGAGGTCCTCGGGCAGATAGGAGTAGGTGGCTTGGATGTCCTGCAGGATCGGGATGAGATTCTCGCGCCGGTCGTCGAACCGCGCGAAGGCCTCATCCAGGGTGGCGCTCTCGACGTGGAGCATGGCGGCACGATCTCCCGCGTGGGCTCTTAGAACCCAGAATGGCCGCAAATCCCGCGCCCCGGCGCTCGCCCCGCCCACGGCACCATACGTCCAGCAATGTCCCTACTGCGTGGATCCGCACTCCCGCTCCCGCCCCAACGCACGACGCCGCAATCGCGCGGCCCGCACTCGGGTTTGTTACGGCGCCGCGCGCCGTGGGAGCCGGCGTTCCGGACGATAGGGCAGGAAATCCACCACCTCGCCGGCCTGCTGCCTGGCCTGCATGTCGGTCCAGAACTCCACCGTCAGCAGGTCGCGGTGGGCGGAGAGGAAGGCGTCGCGCAGCGGGCCGGGCGGCAGCAGGAACGGCAGGAACTCCTCGGGGAAGACGTCCCGGTCGCCGACGTAGAACCAGGGCTCGGCCGCGAGCTCGTCCTCGGCCGTGGGTGCCTGGGGCAGCGGACGGAACCGGCACTCGGTGAGGAGGCACAGCTCGTCGTAGTCGTAGAAGATGACGCGCCCGTGGCGGGTGACGCCGAAGTTCTTGAGCAGCAGGTCGCCGGCGAAGATGTTGGCGGCGGCCAGGTCCTTCACGGCGTCGCCGTAGTCCAGGATCGCGCCCCGGGCCTCGGCCGGGGCCGCGCGGGCGAGATAGAGGTTGAGGGGCGTCACCTGGCGCTCGGTGTAGCAGTGGCGCACGACGACGCGGTCCCCCGCGACGGCGACCGCAGACGGTGCCTCGCGCAGCAGCTCGTCGAGGACGGGCGGCGCGAAGCGCGAGCGCGGGAACTCGAGGTGCTCGAACTCCTGTGCGTCGGCGAGCCGCCCCACCCGGTCGTGCACGAAGACCAGGCGATAGCCGTCGAGCACCGCGCGCCGGGTCACGGTCTTGGCGGGCCCGAAGCTGTCCCGGATCACCTTGAACACGAGGCCGAACGACGGGAGCGCGAAGACGCTCATCACCAGGCCCTTGTCGCCCACGGCCGGCTCGAACCGGGCGTCGGGGCGCTCGAGGTGGCGCTGCAGCGCCCGGAACAGCTCGGTCTTCCCGTGGTGCTTGTGACCCACGGCGGTGTACAGCTCGTCGGTGTGCTTCAGCGGCATGATCGAGCCCAGGAACTCGACGACTCCGGCGGGGCGCTCCATCGCGACGTGGAAGTAGGCGCGGGTGAACCCGAAGACGACGCTCGCCTCGTCGCTGGTGGGGAGCACGGCATCCACGAACACGCCGCGCTCGCCGTGGAGCAGGGCGAGCACCAGCGGCACGACGGCGCTGCCGGCCCGCAGCCGGCCCACGACGTACGCGCCCTTGTTGCGGTAGAAGACGGAGCGGAGCACCTCGGCGGCCGACACCGCGGAGGTGCCGGCGGCCCGGCGCAGGGCATCCTCGAGCGCGGCCGCGGCGTGCCGCGCGTCCCAGGGCAGGTCCTGGAACGAGGCCGCGAACGGCAGGCTGCGCAGGATGCGCTCGAGCAGCTCTGCGAGCGAGTCGCCGCCCGGGTAGGTGGCGAAAGGCGGGGGCCACGCCGCCCCGGCGAGGGCCTGGTAGTCCGCGTGAAGGAACTCGATCCCCGGATCCACGCCGACGGTGGCGCGGACGCGGCGCGTGATGGAGTTGAAGAAGGTGGCGGCGAGCTCGGCGTCGGGGCGCGCGGCGATGCGGGGGGCGTACGCCGCCTTCATCGCGGCCCACGCCGTCCGGTCGGCGACCCGGGCGCCCAGCGTGCGCCGGATCCGGTCCGCCACGCGCGCCACGACCCGCTCGTAGAGCCGGATCCGCTCCGCGGCGTCGCGCTGCGCGCCGCGCCACTCGCGCCGCTCGAAGCGCGCCCGCGCGCGGGCCGTGATCTGGCGGAACCGGCGGCCCGCCAGCTCGAAGCCGGCCTCGATCGCGGCGGTCGCCGCGCGGGCCGGCGCATCCTCCCGGGACATGGCCGTATGGTATGCGGCGGGCCGCGCCCGCGTGAGTGGCGCGTCCGCCCCGGGCGGCGCTAGCATACGCCGATGCGTCCCGGAGTCCGCAGGAGCCTGCTCGGCCTCGCCGTCGGTGCCCTGGTCGCCCTGCTGCTGGTGGTGCTGCGCGGCACCTATCCCGCGCAGTCGTTCGAGCTGAAGACGCTCGACTGGCGGTTCCGCACGCTCCACGATGCGGCACGGGCCGACACGGACATCGTGATCGTGGACGTGGACAACCTGAGCCTCGACGACCTGCGCCCGACCCTCGGCCGCTTTCCCTGGACCCGCAGCGCCTGGGTGAAGCTGATCGAATACCTGCGGGTGGGTGGGGCACGGGCCATCGGGTTCGACTTCACCTTCCCCGATCCCGACCTCGCGCATCCCGCCGCCGACGACTCCTTCGCCGTCGCCGAGCGGGCGGCGGGCACCGTGGTCCAGACCCTCACCTTCCAGAGCGAGCTCGACGCCGCCCGGGCGCGGCGCCAGGCCGCCTTCCGCCAGGACAGCGCCGCGCTGCTGCGGCTCCGGGACTTCGGCGTCGACGCGGCCGGCCCGGCGGCCGCCGACTACCAGTTCGTGGAGACGCCGTATCGCGCGCTGCTCGAGGGCTCGCGCGCCGTGGGCTCGATCAACTTCACGCCCGACCCGGTGGACGGGACCGCCCGGCGCTCCCCCCTGCTCTACCGCTTCCGGGGGCGCGACTATCCCACCTTCGGCCTGGCGGTCGCGATGGTGGCCGACAGCGCGCGCTTCGCCGGCGGCCCCATCGCCCGGGGACCGGACGCGCTGCGGTTCCGCCGCCTGGAGGTGCCGCTGGACCACGGGGCGCTCCTGCTCCACTGGCGGGGCCCCTACCGCGACCCGAACCGCGCGAGCCACCCGGAGACGTACCGCATCTTCCCCTTCGCGCAGGTCCTGCACAGCTACGACCAGGAGGTCGCGGGCGAGTCGCCGGAGGTGCCGCTCGCCACCTTCCGCGGGAAGGTCGTCTTCGTCGGCGCGTCGGGATCCGGACTGTTCGAGGCGCGGGCGAACCCGTTCGGCCCGGCCGACCCCGGCGTGCTGATCCACGCCACGCTCGCCGACAACCTGCTGACGGGGGACTTCCTGCGCCGCGCCCGGCCGGTGCTGAACGTGGGCGCGACGGTGCTGGCGGCGCTGCTGGCCGGTGTCGCCGCGTCGTTCATCGCGTCGGTGTGGTGGAGCGTGGCCGCGGGCATCGTCCTGGCGGCCGCCTACCTCGGCCTCACCTTCTGGCTGTTCGGGGCCGGAGGGATCTGGCTCGACGCCGCGGCGCCCACGCTCGCGGTGCTGCTGACCTTCACCGGCGGCATGGCGGCGAACTACTTCACCGAGGGGCGCCACAAGCGGCAGATCCGCGAGATGTTCTCCAAGTACGTGGCGCCCGAATACGTGGCGCAGCTGGCGGAGGACCCCTCGAAGATCACGCTCGGGGGGCGGCGCGCGGAGCTGACCATCCTGTTCAGCGACATCCGCGGCTTCACCTCCATCTCCGAGAAGCTGGAGCCGCACGAGGTGATCGAGTTCCTCAACGAGTACCTGTCGCTGATGGCCGCCATCGTCAAGCAGAAGGGCGGCACGCTCGACAAGTTCATCGGCGACGCGGTGATGGCGTTCTGGGGCGAGCCGGTGCACCACCCCGACCACGCCGATCGCGCCGCCGACTGTGCGCTGGCGATGCAGGCCACCACGGCGGAGCTGGCCGCGCGGTGGGTGGCGGAGGGCAAGCCGGACATCCACATTGGCGTGGGGATCAACACCGCTGAGGTCGTCGTGGGCAACATCGGCTCGGTGGAGCACAAGCTCGACTACACGGTGATCGGCGACGGGGTGAACCTGGCCTCGCGGCTCGAGAGCGCGAACAAGGAATTCAAGACCGGCATCATCATCAGCGAGTTCACCCTGGCGAAGCTCGGCGACCGGTTCGAGGTGCGCGCGCTGGGTGACGTCAAGGTGAAGGGAAAGGAGAAACCCGTGGCCATCTTCGAGCTGCTCGGCCGGAGCGCCGCGCGGGCGCCCGCGGCGGGCGCCGCGGTGGCGGGAGCGGCGACGTGAGCCGCGCCGCGGCCGCGGCGCGCCTCCTGGGCGCGCTCGCCCTCGTCGCCGCGGCGCTCCCGGTGCGCGCGGCGGCGCAGAAGGCCCAATGGACCGACGTGGTGTACGTGCCCGGCACCTGGGCCGGCGGCCGCATCGTGCCGCGGGCCGACTCGCTCGCGCTGGTGATGCGGGTGGATTACTTCTCCGCGCCGCCGCAGTGGCGCGCCGAGATGCGGCGCACCACGGACGGGCAGACGCTCGGCGCCCCGGAGATCCTGGTGGGCACCGGGACCCAGGCGCTGGTGATGACCCAGCTCGGCACGACGCCGCTCGAGCAGCACGCGCTGGGCCGCGACCCGCTGGTGCGCGCCCTCGTCGTGTTCGACCAGAGCGGCCGGCGCAAGGGGCCGGCCGCCGGGCGGATCACGGACCGCGGCGCCGACGGGGCGGTGACGCGCATCGTGTACCGCCGCGCGGTCCGCAACCCCGACTTCGACGTCAAGCTGCTCGATCCCGGCAATCGCGCCGGCGGTCGCACGCTGCTGGCCAGCGGGATCTCGGCCGTGGGCGACCAACGGAGCGCGAGCGTCGTGGCGACGGCCGGGGCGCGCGGCGTGGACCGGGTGAAGACACCCGGCGGCGACGTGCCCGTGCGGCCGGACACCGCGGCCATCGTCCGGATGGAGCACTTCGCCGTCGGATCGGTGGCCCTCGAGGCGTTCATGCGCGCCGGCGGGCTGGGTCCCTACGCCGCGACCGGCGATTCGACCGGGAGGCACCCATGACGCGCCCCTGCCGGGCCGGCGCGGTGGTCTGCGATCCGATGCCGGTCGTCCCGCGGGCGGCGAGCGGCCGGCGCGCCGCCGTCCGTACCGCCGGCGCCGCGCTCGCCGCCGCGGCCCTGCTCCTCGCCGCGCCCGTCGCGGCCGCGCGGGCGCAGAGCCTGCTGGACCGGGTCCGCCAGGCGGCCAACGTCGCCCGCACGCTGCTGCCCATCAGCACCGCCAAGGAGATCGAGATCGGCCGCGGCATCGCGGCGACCATCGCCGGGCGGTTCCCGGTCTCCACCGATGCCGCGCTCACCCGCTACGTCAACCTGGTCGGGCTCACCGTCGCGAGCCAGGCGCCGCGGCCCGACATCACCTACCGGTTCGCCGTGCTGGAGACGCCGATCGTCAACGCGTACGCGGCGCCCGGCGGCTACATCTTCATCACCCGCGGCTCGCTGGCCATGATCCAGAGCGAGGCCGAGCTGGCGGGCGTGCTCGCGCACGAGGTCGGGCACGTCAACCGGCGGCACGTGATCGAGGGGATCCGCAAGTCGGACACGATGCGCGAGGTCCGCAACACGGTGGACATCGAGGGCGCGACGCTGGACCGCGTCGTGGGCACCGGGGCCGACGCCCTGTTCACCGGGCTGTCGCGCGGCGACGAGCTGGAGGCCGACAGCCTCGGACTGGAGTACGCCGCCGCCGCGGGCTACGACCCCGGCGGACTGGCGGCCTTCGTGGGCCGGCTCGACCAGCACGCGGGCGAGGGCCCGGTGTCGGAGTTCTTCGCCACCCATCCCAAGCCGGACGAGCGCGTGGAGCGGCTGGTCGCCATCGCCCAGCGCGAGGGGCTCTCGGGCGGCGTGACGCTCGAGGACCGCTACCGGGCGATCGTGAAGTAGGCGGTGCTCGGACCGTCGGTGAACAGGGCAGTTGCGAGACGCCGAGAAGCGAGTGGCCCGACCTGGCGTGACGCGGATCACCAGCGGAACCTCCGCCGTTAACGCGACTACTACACACGCGTCTCACGCAGCGGAGGGGACCATGAACCGAATCACCCGATCAGCTCTGGGAGCCGCCTTGCTCGCGCTGGGGGCGTGCTATGCCGGCCCACCGCCGGGCGCCGTGATGGTCGCGGCGCGACCGCCGGCGTACCGCGCCGAGGTGGTGGGCATCGCGCCCGGCCCCGGCTACTTCTGGGTCGCCGGGTACTGGGAATGGGGCGGCGCCGCGTACAACTGGGTGCCGGGTCGCTGGGTCGCGCGGCCCTGGGCCCGCGCGGCCTGGGTGCCCGGGCGCTGGCGCGGCGCGCGCCGCGGCTGGTACTGGGTGCCCGGCCACTGGCGCTGAGGCGGCGCGCAGCCCCGAGCGACACCCGCCTTCCCCTCGTGGCGCCACGGCTCGGCTGGCGCCGATCACCCCGGTTCGGCATCGTTATTGCGTCGACCGGGGTGTTGTTTTCGTGGCCGGCGCCGAGCGGGCCGGCCGCTACCAGACCACGAGCGGGGGGAGTGGCGGCATGGTCGGGAATCGACTTCGCATCGGACTGATCGGCGTGGGGCTCGCCGCGGCGGGCGTATGGGGCTCGCCGGTCACGGCGCGCGCCCAGGGCGCCGCCAGCGACTCGGCGACGCTGATCGACGTGGTGGCGGTGCGGGCGCGGGCGACGGCGGCCAGCATCGACAGTCAGGCGGCGCAGGCGCGGCGCGGGCGCGCCGCCACCGCCCGACCCGATCCCGGGCTGTCGCTGTACCTCGGCGCGGTGGTGCAGCTGAATCACATGCACTTCGACTCCGCGCTGGTGCCGCTCCAGGCGGCCGCGACCGTGAGCAAGGACGTCGCCCGCTACCACGGCGACCTCGCCTACGCGCTGGCCTCCCTGGGCCGGATGGACGACGCGGCCAACGAGTACCTCGCCGCCGTCCGTCTCCAGGCGGCCAACCCCTGGTACTATGTGGGCCTCGCGATCGTGCGGTCCAACCAGGAGCGGTGGCAGGAGGCTGCGGCGAACTTCACCCTGGCGTACGCGACCGACAGCACGATCCTGAACCCGCAGCTCGTGACGGCGGCGAGCCTGGCCAGCGAGCGGGCGGGCGACGAGCCGGGGCTGTTCGAGTGGGCACAGCGCGGCACGGTCAAGTTCCCGGACCTCCCGGG
Organism: Gemmatimonadales bacterium; assembly: GCA_035502185.1. Taxonomy (NCBI): domain Bacteria; kingdom Pseudomonadati; phylum Gemmatimonadota; class Gemmatimonadia; order Gemmatimonadales; species Gemmatimonadales bacterium. The sequence continues at coordinate 3,068 of DATJUT010000060.1, read as the reverse complement.
ACCGTGGCTGCGGCTCGCCTCGCTGCTCCGCTCGCGCAGCGACACGGTGCGTGGGCTCGCGGCCGCACGGCGCTACCACGCGCTCCGCCCGAACGACCGGCTCGGCGACGCGGTCCTCGCGCTCTACCTGATCGACGTCGGGCAGAACGACACGGCGGCGGACCTCGCGATCGAGGCGGGCAAGGACACCGCCTACCGGCAGTACGCCGCGCCGATCCTCCTGCGCCTTGGCGCCACCTGGCTGAGCAACCGCCAGTACGACCCGGCCGCGCGGGCGTTGTCGGAGGGGCTCGCGATCGCGCCGCCCAATCTCCATCCCCGGTTCGTGTTCTACCTGTCGTACGCGAACCTGCAGCGCCTCGTTCCGATGTACACGGCGGCGGTCCCCAAGCACGACTGCGACGCCGCCCACGTGGTCGACTCGCTGCTGACCCAGGTGGATCACGGGTTCCACGAGAGCGTCGCCCAGGACAGCGCACAGGTGACGCACATCCTGAACGACATCCTGCCCAACATCCACACCCGGGTGGGCGAGTTCGTGCAGCAGTGCAATCGGCGCTGAGGTCAGGGCGTGATGAGGGTGGTGTAGGGTGTAGGGTGTGAAACAGAGCGGGGGCCGGCATCCGGTCCCCGCTCTGGTTTCTGCCCCACCCCCTGCACCCTTACACCTTACACCCCTTCCTCACCCCTCCAGCTTCTCCCGCCGCGAGTCCAGGAACACCCCCAGGCCCAGCAGCACGAACACCGCCAGCCCGATCCAGTTGCCCCAGGTCTCGAGCCACGGGCCGAGGAGCTTCGGCAGGTCCGGGACGATCGCCACGTGCCAGCTGTCCTCGGCGAACTTCAGCAGTGCGCCGAGCACGCCCACGAGCGCGCCGCCGGCGATGAACCCCGAGGCGACCAGCGTGCCCTTGTCGTAGCGCGCCTTGGCGAGGTCCTTGTTCTTCGTCGAGTGCTGCAGCGCCCAGGCGATCGCGGCGCCGAGCACCAACGGCGAGTTGAGCTGCATCGGCAGGTACATCCCGAGCGCGAAGGCGAGGCCCGAGACGCCGATCATGGTGCACGCGACCGCGAACACCCCGCCGATGCCGTACAGCAGCCACGGCGCGCCCGCGCTGCCCATCACGCCGCGCAGCACCGCCGCCATCGCGTTGGGCTGCGGCGCCGGGAGCGGGTTGGCGTGCAGCGGCCCCGGCGCGAAGCCGTACACCTTGGCCATCAGCATGATCACCGCGGTGGTGGCCGCCGCGGCCGCCGTCGCCCCCACCAGGTTGCCGACCTCGATGCGCCGCGGCGTGGCGCCGAGCCAGTAGGCGATCTTGTACTGGGTCACCAGCGAGCCGCTCATCGAGAGCGCCGTGCACACGACGCCGCCGATCAGCAGCACCTGCAGCATCCCGCTCTCGCCCGCCAGCCCCATCGAGGAGAGGATCACCGCGGTGACGATCAGCGTGGTGAGCGTCATCCCCGAGATGGGCGTGATCGAGATCATCGCGATCGCCCAGGCCGAGACCGCGGCGAACAGGAACGCGATCACCAGGGTCAGCACCGTCGCCACCAGCGCGATGGTGAGCGCGCGCGGCTCGCCCGCCATCACCGAGAAGCGGAAGTAGAGGAACACGGCGACGCCGATGCCCGCCACGCCCGCCAGCACCACCCACATCGGCAGGGACCGGTCGGTGCGGACGTCCTCGCCGGCGCTGGCCTGCCCCTTCACCAGCCGGGCGACCTCGCCGAAGGCCTGGCGGGTCGCCTGCACGATCACCGGCGACATCTTGAGGATCGAGATGATGCCGGCGGCGAAGATGCCGCCGATCCCGATCGGCCGCACGTACATCGCGAAAATCTGGTCGGGCGGCAGCGCGGCGAGCGGCCCGGCGCCGACCGAGATCGCGCCCGGCACCCACTGGCCGAGGTAGGCGAACAGCGGCACCAGCACGAAGAACGAGATCATCGAGCCGGCCATGATGATCGAGGCGTAGCGGATGCCCATGATGTAGCCGAGGCCCATCACGGCCGCCGAGGTGTTCATCGTGAACACCGCCTTGATCCGGCTGGTGAAGCCGTCCAGCGCCGCGATGCGCGCGGTGGAGAAGTTCTCCGCCCACCCCCGCATCGAGGGGCCGATGAAGTCGAACAGCGCCGCGACCACGGCCGAGTACGACAGGATGATCGCGCTCCGCCCGCCCCGCTTGCCGGCGACCAGGATCTCGGTGGTGGCGCGGGCCTCCGGGTAGGGCAGCTTGCCGTGCAGGTCGCGCACGAAGTAGCGGCGGAACGGCGAGAGCAGGAACACGCCCAGCACCGCGCCCAGCAGCGGCACCAGGAAGATCTGCCAGAACGACGAGCGGTGCTCGAGGCCCAGGATGTAGATGGCCGGCATCGTGAACACGGAGCCGCCGGCGACGATCCCCGACGTGGCGCCGATCGCCAGCACGTTCACGTTCTCGATCAGGCTGGAGGCGCGCGACTGGAGGAACCGGACCGCGAACACCGAGAAGCCCACGGCCAGGATCGAGATCGGGATCGCCGACTCGATCCCCTGGCCCAGCTTCAGCGCGATGTACGTGGCGGCCGCCGAGAAGACGATGGACCAGAAGAAGCCCTGCACGATCGAGCGGACCGTGACCTCGGGCACGGTCTCGGAGGGTCCCACCACCGGCGCGTAGCGCTCGCCCGGCTGCAGCTCGCGGAAGGCGTTCTCGGGAAGGCGCGCTTCGTCAGCCATCGTATTTCTCCATCACCGATTCGACCACGCGGCGAGACAGCGTGTGATAGGTGGGCGCCGCTGCGGCGAAGATCTCCCGGGCCAGCGCGCGGGTGCGCGGGTGCCGGCCGAGGGCGCCGAACAGCGGACGCAGGTATTTCATCCGGCCGACCTTCAGCAGCACATCGCGTGCCCGGCCGAACACCGGCTCGTAGTCGCTGCCCAACGCGATGGTGAGCCACTCGACCAGGATCTCGTAGTTGCCGCGCGCCGTGAGCTTGAGGCGCTCGTCCAGCCACCGGCACGACGCCGCGTCGAGATCCCGTGGCAGGTGCTGGAGGTAGACCAGCAGCTCGCTCGG